>JANLID010000277.1 GCA_024654105.1 Gallionella sp.
GCGACCGGCAAGGCGGTTTCGAGCCGCAGCTCATCCCCAAACACCAAACCCGCTGGACGGGCTTCGACGACAAGATATTGTCCTTGTACGCCCGTGGCATGACGGTGCGCGAGATACGGGGCCATCTGACTAACCCAGCGAAAGAAGCTGGGTTTACTTGGCTTAGGGCGAACGGATTATTCGGTGGCTCTTTTGTGGCTACGGCCGCTCGCGTTGCGAGCTTAACATTCGCTGCGCTCATGTGAGCCTGCGCCGCAAAAGAGCCACTGGCTTAACGTCGTTCCTTTTTCATGGCCTGCGCAGCCTCGCGCTTGGAATCCTTTTCACGTTCAGTGGCTCTTTTGTCATGCTGCTTCTTGCCCTTGGCCAGGCCAATTTCCAGTTTAACCCGCCCGTTTTTATAGTGCATGTCCAGCGGCATCAGGGTGTAACCGGCGCGCTGCACCTTGCCGATGATTTTGTCGATTTCCAGCCTGTGCAACAGCAACTTGCGGGTGCGCACCGGGTCGGGATGGATGTGCGTGGATGCGTTGAGCAGCGGGCTGATGTGCGAGCCGAACAGGTATAGCGCGCCGTCTTTTACGGTGACGTAGGCTTCCTTGAGTTGTACGCGTCCGGCGCGGATGGCTTTGACTTCCCAGCCTTCCAGCATGATGCCGGCTTCATATTTGTCTTCAATGAAGTAGTCGTGAAAGGCCTTTTTGTTCTGTGCGATGCTCATTGCGGGTGTATTTTGCGGTGGGTTCGGCTATTCTACCAGCCTTTGATTTCGCAACTTCGAGAAGCAATGGCATTGGTAGAAAAAACGGTACTGGTTCCGCACAGTGCGGAACAGATGTTTAATCTGGTAGACCGCGTGGAGGAGTATCCCCAATTTTTGCCGTGGTGCGGCGGGTCGAGTGTTTCCGAGCTGGACGGCGCGACGGTGCACGCCACGTTGCACATCGATTATCATCACATCAGGCAGCGTTTCACCACCGAGAACATGCGCACGCCGCCCCATCAGATCGACATCACCCTGAAAGACGGACCATTCAAACATCTGGACGGCAGTTGGCGATTTATCCCGTTGGGCGATTCAGCCTGTAAAATAGAATTTCGCCTGCATTACGAGTTTTCCAGCAGGCTGCTGGAAAAGATGGTCGGACCGGTGTTTCATTTTATAGCCAACAGTTTTGTGGATGCTTTTATCCACCGCGCAGAAAAAGTTTATTTGAATATATGAGCGATAACATTAACATTGAAGTGGTGTATGCCCTGGCGCGTGAGCAAACGCTGCTCAGGCAATGCGTGCCGGCGGGAACAACGGTGGCGGAAGCTATCAAGCTTTGCGGCATACTCGAAAAGTATCCCGAGATTGACCTGGCCAGCAACAAGCTGGGCATTTTTGGCAAGTTGACCAAAGCAGATACTGTATTACGAGACAAGGATCGCATCGAAATTTACCGTCCACTGATCGCCGACCCCAAGGAGGTGCGCCGCAAGCGCGCGGAGGAGGTGAAGGTGATGAAGAAGGGCAGCGGCGAAATAACCGCAGAAATCTGATGCTGGACTACGACCTGCATTGCCATTCCAGCGTTTCCGACGGCACGCTTACTCCGGCTGAAGTTGTGAATCGTGCTGCCGAGCGCGGCGTAAAGGTACTGGCGTTGACCGATCACGATGACGTGGACGGGCTGGATGAGGCGCGCGCCGCCGCCGCACAACACGGCATAACCTTTATCAACGGCGTGGAGATTTCCGTGACATGGCGCACCCACACTGTGCATATTGTCGGCTTGGGCATCGATCCGGCGTATCCCCCGCTGGCGGAAGGGTTGCGCAGCGTGCGCAGCGGGCGTGGCAAACGTGCCGAAAAAATGGCCGAGGCGCTGGCAAAAGCCGGTATCGGCGGTGTGCTGCAAGGGGCGTATCGCTATGCGGAAAACCCCAACATGATCGGCCGCACCCATTTTGCGCGTTATCTGGTCGAAGCCGGGCATTGCAAGGATGTGAAGAGCGTATTCAGCCGTTATTTGGCAAATGGAAAGACGGGCTATGTGCCGCACCAATGGGCTGCGCTGGCGGATGCGGTGAGCTGGGTGTGCGGCGGCGGCGGCGTGGCGGTGCTGGCGCATCCCGGCCGCTATATGGTCGGGCGCAACAGCATAGGCAAGAAGACCATGCATGAGTTGCTGACCGAATTCGTCGAATGCGGCGGGCAGGCAATCGAGGTGGTGAGTGGCAGCCACACGCCGGAGCAGTATGCCGAGTTTGCGCGTTATGCGGCGGAATTTAATTTGCTGTGCTCATGTGGTTCGGATTTTCACGGCCCGGACGAGAGCTACCGGGACATGGGGAGATTGCCGGATTTTCCGCTGGGCTGTATGCCGGTGTGGAACTTCTGGGAAGCAACCCCTGATGGAACTACTGATGGAGCTACTAGCCATCTGACTAACTCAGCAAAAGACGCTGAGCAAGTCATTGGTTATAGCCATTCGACTAAGCTGTCAAAAGGCGACAGCCAAGTCGCTGGTTATCCCAACCTCCCAAACCCTTCCCGGCCTCCCCTTGTCAGGGGAGGAGTTGAGAGTTAACCATGTCGCAATTTTTCACGATACACCCAGACAACCCCAATCCGCGTCTGATCCGTCAGGCGGCGGGCGTGTTGCGCGAGGGCGGCATCGTAGTGTATCCCACCGATTCCTGCTACGCGCTGGGCTGCCATCTGGACGACAAGGATGCCGTAACGCGCATCCGCCAGATCCGCCAATTGGATGAACAGCACCATCTGACCCTGATGTGCCGCGACCTGTCGGAAATTTCGCGCTATGCGCGCGTGGACAACAGCAAATACCGCTTGTTGAAAAGCAATACGCCGGGCAGCTATACCTTCATTCTGGAGGCGACCAAGGAGGTGCCGAAACGTCTGCAGCATCCCAAGCGCAGTACCATCGGCATCCGCATTCCCAATCATCCCGTAGCATTGGCGCTACTGGAAGAGCTGGGCGAGCCGATGTCCAGTTCCACGCTAATCTTACCAGACGAAGAATGGCCGCTGAATGATGCCGAACGGATTCGCGAATTACTGGAAAAGAAAGTTGAATTGGTCATTGACGGTGGCGCGGTAGGTGTGGATTTCACCACCGTGATCGACCTGACCGGTGATAAGCCGATATTACTGCGGCGCGGCAAGGGCGACATCGCGCCTTTTGGAATCGAGGAATTGTAGGGGCGATTCATGAATCTCCCGTACCAACCCGGCCAACGAAATTATGGAACCAAAAATTAAATGCAGCTAGAGCAACTTATTCAGACCATCGCCCTTGCCGCAATCCCGGTGCTATTCGCCATTACCCTGCACGAGGCGGCGCACGGCTATGTGGCGCGCCATTTCGGCGACATGACCGCCTACCAGCAGGGGCGCATCAGCCTGAACCCGTGGCGTCACATCGATCCGGTCGGCACCATTCTATTTCCGCTGCTGACCCTGTGGCTGGGGGGTATTTTGTTCGGCTGGGCCAAGCCGGTGCCGGTCAATTTTGGCGCGCTGCGCCGTCCAAAGCAGGACATGCTGTGGGTAGCAATTGCCGGGCCGGCCTCAAATCTGGGGATGGCGTTAGGCTGGGCATTGCTCTATAAAATGGCGTGGCTATTTCCGGGCAGTTACTTTGCCGAGCCGTTGCTGGGTATGGCCGAATGGGGCATTAGAATCAACGTGATATTGATGGTGCTGAATTTATTGCCGTTGCCGCCGCTGGATGGCGGGCGCGTTGCAGTCAGTTTGTTGCCGCACCGGCAGGCGTATCAACTGTCGCGGATCGAGCCGTACGGCATGTTCATCCTGATTTTTCTGGCGGTCACGCCGGTGCTGGGTTGGATACTGCTACCGCTCATGAAATTGGTGTATCAATTGATTTCTGTGTTGTTTGGGATTTAGAGGAAAACATGTTTACTGATCGTGTGTTATCGGGTATGCGTCCTACCGGAAGTTTGCATCTGGGGCATTACCACGGGGTGTTGAAAAATTGGGTGCAGATGCAGCACGAATACGAGTGCCTGTTTTTCGTGGCCGACTGGCACGCGCTGACCACGCATTACGACACGCCGCAAATCATCGAGCAAAACGTGTGGGATATGGTGGTGGACTGGCTCGCCGCAGGGGTCGATCCGGCCCATGCCACGCTGTTCATCCAGTCGCGCGTGCCGGAACACGCCGAGTTGCACTTGCTGCTGTCGATGATTACCCCGCTGGGCTGGCTGGAACGCGTACCGACCTATAAAGACCAGCAGGAAAAACTTTCCGAGAAAGACTTGAGCACTTACGGCTTTCTCGGCTACCCGCTGCTGCAAAGCGCTGACATCCTGATCTACCGGGCCACCCAGGTGCCGGTAGGTGAAGATCAGGTGCCGCATATCGAATTTACCCGCGAGATCGCGCGCCGCTTCAACCATATCTATGGGCGCGAGCCGGGCTTCGAGGAGAAGGCGGAAGCGGCGGTGAAAAAGCTGGGCAGCAAGAAGGCCAAGCTGTACACCGAGCTGCGTACCCGATTTCAGGAGCAGGGCGACAACGAAGCATTGGAATCAGCCAAATCCTTGCTCGACGAGCAACAAAGCCTGAGCCATGGCGACCGTGAACGCCTGTTCGGCTATCTCGAAGGCGGCGGTAAGATGATATTGTCCGAGCCACGGGCAATGCTCACCCTTGCGTCGAAAATGCCCGGGCTGGACGGGCAGAAGATGTCCAAGTCCTATGACAACACCATCACATTGCGCGAAGACGAGGCCAGTGTGACCAGGAAAATCCGCACCATGCCCACCGATCCGGCACGTATCCGCCGCACCGATGCCGGCGACCCAAAGAAGTGTCCGGTATGGCAGCTCCATCAGGTGTATTCCAGCGATGGAATCAGACAATGGGCTGAGACGGGCTGCACTACCGCAAGCATCGGTTGCATCGAATGCAAGCAGCCGGTGATTGACGCCGTGCTGGTGGAACAACACCCGATGCGCGAACGCGCGCAACAGTATCTGGACGACCCGGCGCTGGTGCGCAACATCATCGCCGACGGCTGTGAAAAGGCGCGCAAGCTGGCCTCCGAGACGATGCGCGATGTGCGCGAGGCGATGGGGCTGAGCTACGGCTGACCGGTAATGAACGAACTGCAACTCCCCCTCCATCCGATCGCGCGCATCCACGGCGAACCGCTGCTGGAGCTGCCGCAGGATTTATACATCCCGCCGGATGCACTGGAACTGGTGCTGGAGAATTTCCAGGGGCCGCTGGACTTGCTGCTGTATCTGATCCGCAAGCACAATCTCGATGTGCTGGATATTCCGATGGCGGAGCTGACCCGGCAATACATGAGCTACATCGAAACGATGCAGCAGCATCGCCTGGAGCTGGCTGCTGAATATCTGCTGATGGCGGCGGTGCTGATCGAAATCAAGTCGCGCATGCTGCTGCCGCGTCCGCCCAAGGCCAGCGAAGAAGAGGCGGGAGACCCGCGTGCCGAACTGATGCGCCGCCTGCTGGAATACGAGCAGATGAAACTGGCCGCACAGAGGCTGAATGAATTGCCGCAGGCCGGGCGCGATTTTGAAATCGTGCAGGTGCTGATCGAACGCACCGTGAAAGAACGGTTGCCGCAAGTCGGCGTGGAAGATTTGCGGCAGGCCTGGCTGGGGCTGCTGGCACGCGCCAAACTGAACACGCATCACAAGGTGCGTCGCGAGCAGTTATCGGTGCGCGAGCAGATGACGCACATCCTGCGCTGTTTGCGGGGTGGCGAATATGTTGCGTTCGACAAGCTGTTCGATGTGGAAAGCGGCGTGGCGAAACTGGTGGTCACCTTCATCGCCATCCTCGAGTTGGCCAAGGAATATCTGGTGGAAATCCAGCAAAGCGAAACATTGGGGAGTATTTATGTCAGAACCAGTCGAGCCATTACCGCAGAGTGAAGCGTCGCTGCCCGTGGAAACCGAATCCAGCCAAGGCGAGGTTTCGATTCCCACGGATCTGTTTGGCGGGAAGATGAATACCGAGCAGTTCAAGCATCTGCTTGAGGCCGCGCTGCTGACCAGCACGGAACCGCTGCCGCTTGCGGAGTTGAAAAAACTCAGCGATGTGTCGCTGGACAACCGCCAGTTGGAAATGCTGCTCGAAAAGCTTGCGCAGGACTGGCAAGGGCGCGGCGTGGAATTGACCCGCGTGGCCAGCGGCTGGCGCTTCCGCGCCAAACCGGAAATGCAGCCATACCTGGACCGGCTCAACCCGCAGAAGCCGCCGCGCTACTCGCGTGCAGTATTGGAAACACTTGCCATCATCGCCTACCACCAACCGGTCACACGCGGCGATATTGAGGAAATACGCGGCGTGGCAGTTTCTTCACAAATCCTCAAAACATTGGAAGCGCGCGGCTGGGTGGAAGTTGTCGGCACGCGCGACACGCCGGGCAAGCCGGAATTGTTCGCCACGACCAAACAAATGCTCGACGATCTTGACTTGCGTACCTTGCAGGAACTTCCGGCGCTGGAGGAAATTGGCGCACTGCTGGAACAGGACACGGCTACAGCCAGCCAGGAACAAGCACTGGCATATTGATCGGCATGGGAAGGCGCAGAAAAGCGCGAAAGATATGTTGCGTGCCTCCTGGCCCTGGAGGGTGCGATTCAAACTGATGCGGGGTAATCTCACAACCTCATCCACTGTTTAGACGAGAGGAGAGTTTCATGGGAATGAGTGACGAAGCCTTATTGGATCGCCTGAACGGCCATCCCGTGCTGCGGAGCCGAGTTGAGTCGATGCTGCTGGTTGTCGGTGGCGAGATGGGAAACCCGCAAGAAGCGGACGCGGCAGAGATGCAGCCGATCGAACAGATGAGGCGGATGGGTCAAGA
>JANLID010000298.1 GCA_024654105.1 Gallionella sp.
GCTGAACACAAAACTGCTTGCTGCATTGCTCAGCGCAAAACTGATGTGCCCGAACAAGGCTTCGTCGAACTGATGCAGGGCGTGCTGGCGGTCATGGTCATGCGCCGCCGCAATTTCTTTCAGCACGTAAGGATGGCAACGGATCGCGCCCTGCCCGAAGATGATCATGCTGCGCGTCAGGATATTCGCGCCTTCCACGGTGATAGTGATCGGCGCCTGCTGGTAGGCGCGACCGAGGTAATTATTCGGGCCGAGGCAGATGCCCTTGCCGCCATGCACGTCCATCGCATCGTTGATGACGCTGCGCCCGCGCTCGGTGGCATGATATTTGACGATGGCGGAAATCACCGACGGTTTCTCGCCCAGATCGACCGCCAGCGCAGTGAATTGGCGCGCCGCATCGATCATGTAGGTATGCGCGCCGATGCGCGCCAACGGCTCCTCGACGCCCTCGAATTTGCCGATGGGAAGATGGAATTGCTTGCGCACCCGGCAGTAGGCGCCGCTGGTGCGCGCCGCCAGCTTCATGCCGCCGACACTGCTGGCGGGCAGCGAGATTGAGCGTCCCGCCGCGAGACATTCCATCAGCATGTGCCAGCCCTGTCCGACACCAGACAGGCCGCCGATGATGTAATCCATCGGGATGAACACGTCTTCGCCCTGCGTTGTGCCGTTCAGAAACGCGCTATTCAACGGAAAATGGCGGCGGCCGATTTGCACGCCCGGTAAATCGGTGGGGATCAATGCCAGCGTGATACCGCGATTGACCTCACCGCCCAATATCCGCTCCGGATCGTACAGTTTGAATGCCAGGCCGAGCAGTGTCGCCACCGGCGCCAGAGTGATATAGCGTTTCTCCCAGGTCGGGCGTACACCCAGCACATTTTGCCGCCCCTCGAATTTGCCATAGCACACCTCGCCGTGATCGGGGATTGCCCCGGCATCTGAGCCGGCAAATGGGCCAGTCAGCGCGAAACACGGCACTTCCAATCCCTTTGCCAAACGATGCAGGTACTTTTCCTTTTGCTCATCGGTGCCGTAATGCAACAGCAGTTCGGCGGGACCCAGAGAATTCGGCACCATCACCGTCACCGCCGCCGTGGCGCTGCGCGAGGCGATCTTGCACACCACCGCCGAATGCGCCTGCGCGGAAAATTCCAGGCCGCCATAGCGTTTCGGAATAATCATGCCGAAGAAGCCCTTGTCCTTGATGAATTGCCAGACTTCGGGCGGCAGATCGGCGCGCCGGTGGGTAATGTCCCAATCGTCGAGCATGGCACACAGTTGCTCGACCTCGTTGTCGAGAAACGTCTGTTCTGCGGCGCTCAAGGAAGGTTTGGGAAAAGCCAGCAGTTTGCGCCAGTCGGGATGGCCGCCGAACAGGTCGCCGTCCCACCATACCGTACCGGCATTGATGGCTTCCTGCTCGGTAGCGGAAATTTGCGGCAAAATTTTGCGGAAGATTTTAAGCGCCAGGCGGCTGACGGCATTACGGCGCAACACGGGAATGCCGAACAGCACAATGAACAAGAACAGTGCGGAGTACACCACCTGCAGGGCGGTATCCGAGATACGTGACTGGATCGCCACCACCGGCACGACCACCATTATCGCCAGCACCCAGCTGGTAATGGAAGCACGGAAAAAAGCCAGCATCAGGATTACGGCGAGTACCGCGACCAGGATAATAATTACCACCGCGCGCCCCCATTACCATTGTCGTTATGTGTTTGCATGGACATAAAGCCAGACGTTACTACTATCAGGTTCTAACTGCGTGCCGCCGCCATTTTCACCTGGTTGCGCCCATCCGTCTTTGCCTGTTGCAGCGCTTCATCAGCAGCAGCCCATAATGAGGCCAGCGTATCACCAGGCTGCATCGCAGAGAGACCAAGCGAAACCGTGACATGCTCATCTTGAGTTGCCCGGGTAGTATTGGCAGCCTGTGGTGCGCTGCTTGTATGAATGTGCAACGCAGGCGCCGCGACCGCTTCGCGCAGGCGCTCAGCCATTTTCATGGTCAGATCCAGTGACCTTTCCGGCAACAATACAGCGAATTTATCACCGCCTGCATATACCAGTAAATCATGTGGCCTCAGGTTGATGGCCATTATTCGCGCTACCCCTTTCAAGACACTATCGCCCGCAAGATGGCCGTGGCGACCAACAAAATCCTTGAAGTGGTCAAGATCCGCCACCAGCAGGAAGAGTGGCATCCCATTGCGCTCGCAACGCTGCGCCATGCGGTGGAACGTCTCGTCCATCCAGTTTTTATTATGCAATCCTGTCAGCGTATCGATATTGGCGGCCACCTCAAACTCAAGGCTGGGTTCGGGTGTCGTTACCTGTAGCAGATTGTCGTTGCGGATACGACCGGCAAGAATACCCAACAAGTTGCGTGCAATGCCATTTGAGCTTTCCACCAGCAGCCAGACCAGATCATGCGGCACTACCAGCAAGCGCGTATCCCGCGCCGCAATGACCAGCGCCGCAGTATTCTCGCCATCGACCAGCGACAGCTCGCCAACACATTCTCCCGATCCCAGCACGGCATGCACAGGCAGGCCACGACCGTTCAAATAGACGCGAAGTTCGCCGTCCAGCACCAGATAGAGCGAGGCGTTCTTCTGGCCAATATCCAACAGTGTCGCACCACTTTTCAGGGCGGCTATTTGACAGCCTTGCAGGGCTGGCTCGACACTCTCAAACCGGATATCGCGGAACAATTTGTTCCGCTGCAACAGGATGCGATCAGAATCGGAAATTGCCATTGGCGCAATCATTCACTATTGAGTAATGAGGCCAAGTATACACAAAGGCGGACGGGGATAAGTGAATCTCACTGCGCATTTGGCGCGATCACCGGGCTTATCCTGCATGGCTGCAGCCATACCCGCATGTGCTAGACTTACGCGCATATTTGCACCGGAATTTGCACGCAGCATCGAACGGCTTGACGAATCACCGAATGTGCCATTAAATCCGCAAAGCCAGTCACCGGGATGACTATCATGAAAAAAATTATGTTGATTTTGTTGGTGCTGACCAGCGCCGGCGCTTTCGCCGGGCTCAGCAAGTGGGTGGATGCGGATGGCAAAGTGCATTATTCAGACCAGCCACCTCCTGCCAATGTGAAAGCAACGATACTGCGCTCTACTTCGGGTACGGCTGCCCCTGCGGCTACCGGCGATGCAGCCGCATCGAGCGCACCGGCCGCACCGAAAACCATTGCGGAACGCGAAGCCGAATTGAAAAAGGCACAACAGGCAAAGAAGGAGGCTGCCGACAGGGCCGCCCAGAAACAAGCAGAAGTAGAAGCAAGAGAGGCAAACTGCATTGCCGCCCGGAAAAACCTGAGCATGCTTCAGGAAGGTATGCGCTTGATGGAAATCGATGACAAAGGCGAGCGCTCTTATCTGAATGACGAACAACGCCAGCAACGCATCGCCAAGGCGCAACAGGATATCGGCACCCATTGCAAATAGCCGGGGAAGGGGCGGATTCATGAAGGCACGGTGGCTCACTATCGCAGCTGTCGCAACGGCATTGATGTTTGCCTGTCAGGCAGGCGCGACGGAGGATGCCGCCGCATTCAAGGCGCTGGCCAAGAAGAAAGGTTGTTTCACTGTTACCGGATGGATAAGTCCGTTTTGGGGCCATCCCTGAAAAATATCGGCAGGAAATACAGCAAGGAGGCCAGCGCGCCCGGCAACCTCGGAACGGCAGCAAGGCGGCATTTGGGGCAAGGCCTCCATGCCCGGATATGCAGGGCTCAGCGACGACGAAATCAATCTCATGGTGCGCTACATCCCGTCACTCAAATAGCCGCTACTATTTCAACTTCTCCTCCGGTTAACGAAGGTCGTGGGAGGTTAAAAAATTCCACCGCTTCCGCTTCCACTCTCGTCCGTTTCATCGGTGGCAGGCTTTGCCAGATGCGCTTGCCATAATGTTTCCCGATAATGCGCGGGTCGCAGATCATCAGCACGCCCCGGTCGGTCTCGTCACGGATCAATCTTCCCGCCCCTTGCTTCAATGTGATGATGGCGCGCGGCAACTGATATTCCATGAACGCATTGCGCCCCTGTTTCTTCATCTGCTCGATGCGCGCCGCCAGCACCGGATCGTCCGGCGGCGCGAACGGCAGCTTGTCGATGATCACCAGCGACAGGGCTTCACCGCGCACATCCACGCCTTCCCAGAACGACTGGCTGCCGAGCAGCACCGCGTTGCCGTGTTCGCGAAAGCGCGTGAGCATCTCATTGCGCGAGCCTTCGCCCTGCAACAGCAGCGGGTAGTCCCAGCCGCGGCGGTCAAATTCCGCCTGCAGGATTTCATGGGCGCGCCCCATCGCGCGCAGACTGGTGAACAGCAGGAAGGCGCGCCCCCGGCTGGCCTCGATCAGCGGCAGCGCGGCCTGCACCACCGCCTCGGTATAGCCCTCGCTGTTCGGCTCCGGCAGTCCGCTCGGCACATATAGCAACGCCTGCTCGCCGTAATTGAACGGGCTGTCCCAGCAGGCGGTCTTGGCTTTGAGCAGCCCCATCTCGCTCTGATAAAGCGAGAAGTCGCGCTTCACCGCCAGCGTGGCGGAAGTGAAAATCCACGCGCGCGCACTGCCGCCGATCTGCTTCTCGAAAATTTCCGCAATGGATAGCGGCGTGGTGTTGAGTTGCAGCGAATGGTGGAATACCTCCAGCCAGCGCACCTGATCGGGTTCATCGCCGTCCTGCCACTGCTTGAGTTGCTGCGCCAAAGCCTGCGTTCGCTGCCAGCAATTCTCCAGCCCTTCGCTGCGCTCTGCCTGTTTCTCCAGCAAGCCGTCCAGTTGCGCCAGCTTCTCGCTCAATGTTTTCAGTGCGGGCGCGAACTCCTTGAAACTCTCCGTCGCGGTGGCGGGCAGCCGCCCTTCCTTCTTGAACACCAGCCGCAAGTCTCGCGCGGCCTTGTCCAGCTCGTCACATGCTTTGGGCAGCGGCGCAAAATCCTTGGCGGCAGCCGCCGCCTCGATGCGCGCATCGCGCGCCAGGTCGAGCAGCAACGTGGTGGACAGACTCTCGCCGAAGAACAGGCTGGCGGTCTCCGGCAACTGGTGCGCCTCGTCGAAGATCACCGTGTTGCAGGCGGGCAGCAGCTCCGCCACACCCTCGTCGCGCAGCATCACGTCGGCGAAGAACAGATGATGGTTCACCACCACGATGTCCGCCTTCATCGCGTCGGAGCGTGCCTTGAGCACGAAGCATTCCTTGTGCTGCGGGCATTCCTGGCCGAGGCAGTTGTCGCGTGTCGAAGTCACCTGCATCCAGATCGGCGCGTTCTCCGGCACGTCCGCCAGCCCGCTCTTGTCGCCCGAATCGCTGATTTTGGCGTAGTGCTTGATCTTGCCCAGATGCCTGATGTCCTCGCGCGTCTTGAACAACCCGTCGGAATGCGCACGCTCCAGATGATAGTGGCACACATAGTTCGCGCGCCCCTTGAGCAACGCCACCGACACCGGCGCGCGCAAAGCATCGCGCACCATCGGCAGGTCTTTCTGGAACAATTGGTCCTGCAAATTCTTCGTGCCGGTCGAAATGATCACCTTGCCGCCGTTGAGCAGCGCGGGAACCAGATAGGCGAAAGTCTTGCCGGTGCCGGTGCCCGCTTCCACGACCAGGATTGCGTTATCGCGGATCGCCTCGGCCACCGCCAGCGCCATCTCGCGCTGCTGCGCGCGCGGACGGAACGATGCCACTTCGGCGGCAAGCGGGCTTTGTTCGGAAAAGAAACGTTCGACTTCGGCAGACACGGGAGGGGGTATGGGAACCTTCAGGAGTGATATTTTGTTGTTACGATTTGGCTGCTTCCCAGCGGCAAATCGATTTCTTCCACGCGCCATGCGGCGTAGCGCAATGCCTGTGTGATGTCTTCCGTTTCGAGGTGGGGATACAAGGCAAGAATCTGTTCCGTGCTTTCGCCGCTGGCGACCAGCCCGGTGAGCATGCCCACCGTGACGCGTTGCCCACGGACACACGGCTTGCCGCCCATGACGGCGGGATCGGCGGTGATGCGATTCAGTTGTTTCATGGTG
>JANLID010000304.1 GCA_024654105.1 Gallionella sp.
CGATGACGCGCCCCTGCGTGACGCGCGAACCGGTGGCGGCATAATCCCATGCAGCCGCAACATCCTCGACACTATCCACTTTCGATTGCCCCTTGCCGGAGGACGACATCAGCGGTTTGACGAAGCAGGGATAGCCGATGACATCGATGGCGGCGCGCAACTCTTCCAGGCTGTTGGCAAATTTGTACGGCGAGACCGGCAGACCCAGCGTTTCGGCAACCAGGCGGCGGATGCCTTCGCGGTTCATCGTGAGCTTGGCGGCGCGCGCGGTCGGGATAACGCGCGCCAATCCTTCCTGTTCGATCTGCACCAGCATGTCGGTGGCGATCGCCTCGATCTCCGGCACGACGAGGTGCGGCTTCTCCTGCTCGATCAGCGCGCGCAGTTGCGCCCCGTCCATCATGTTGATGGCGCGCGCATGGTGCGCCACCTGCTGCCCGGGCGAGTCGGCGTAACGGTCTACGGCGATGGTTTCCACGCCGAGGCGCTGCAACGCGATGATGACTTCCTTGCCGAGTTCGCCGCTGCCGAGCAACATGACGCGGATGGCGAAAGGAGTGAGCGGGGTGCCGATGACGAGCGGTTTGGTTGGGAGAGTCATTGGGTGTGTCGGAAAGTGTTTGAGACTGTGCGAAATTATACACAAGCGGTTATTTAATTATCGCAGGGTGCATTCCATGCACCAATGGCAATGGTGCATGGAATGCACCCTACTCCACTGCGCAAAATTATACACATGGGAGTAATATATCTCGGCCATTTCAATCACAAGGAGCGAGATCATGACGAACATCGTGCAATTATTGGGGGATGAAGCAGAACAATTACTGGGCTATCGTTGCAACGGCATTCCGAAGGAGTCGCTGCATTTGCCGGGGCCGGATTATGTGGATCGCGTGGTGGCGATGAAAGACCGCAAAGTCGGCGTGCTGCGCAGCCTGCAAGCGCTCTACGGCCACGGACGGCTGGCGAACACCGGCTATCTGTCGCTGCTGCCGGTGGATCAGGGCGTGGAGCATTCCGGCGGCGCTTCTTTCGCGCCAAATCCGCAATATTTCGATCCCGAGAACATCGTCAAGCTGGCCATCGAAGGCGGCTGTAACGGCGTGGCCTCGACGCTCGGCGTGCTGGGTTCGGTGGCGCGGCGCTACGCGCACAAGATTCCGTTCATCGTGAAGATCAACCACAACGAACTCCTCACCTATCCCAACATATTCGACCAGACGCTGTTCGCCAGCGTGGACCAGGCATTCGACATGGGCGCGGTGGCGGTGGGCGCGACGGTGTTCTATGGTTCCGAACACTCGCGCCGCCAGATACAGGAAATCTCCGAAGCGTTCGAACACGCGCATGAACTCGGCATGGCAACCGTGCTGTGGGCTTATTTGCGCAATCCGGCGTTCAAGGTTGGCGACAAGGATTACCACGTCGCCGCCGACCTGACCGGGCAGGCCAACCATCTCGGCGTGACGATCAATGCCGACATCATCAAGCAGAAAATGGCGGAGAACAACGGCGGCTACAACGCCATCAAGTTCGGCAAAACCAGCCCCAAGGTATACAGCGAACTGACCACCGACCACCCGATCGATCTGGTGCGCTATCAAGTGGCTAACTGTTACATGGGGCGCGCAGGCTTGATCAACTCCGGTGGCGAATCCGGCAAAAATGACCTGCAACAGGCAGTGCGCACTGCCGTGATCAACAAGCGCGCCGGCGGCATGGGACTGATCTCCGGGCGCAAGGCGTTTCAGAAGCCGATGCCGGATGGCATTGCGTTGCTCAATGCGATTCAGGATGTATATGCGTCGAAAGAGGTGACGGTGGCATAACAGGGTGCTGAAAAACTACGGTGGCAACCATCTGTTGCGTACCGCTCGCTCCTGTGACAAGTTTTCAAGATGTCCTATTGAAAGTTTCCGGCCGTGCCTCTTAGGCATGGTTCATTGAGGCAAACCGATGACCCATAACGAAAAACAACAAAGACTCAGACGGTCACTCGAAAACATCAACTCTCTTCCGGCTATGCCAGCCACTGCCCAGAAGCTGCTGGCACTCCCCTTGGATACCGATGCGGGTGAAGCACAATTAATCAGGCTGATTGGACAAGATCCACAAATCTCTGCGCGCATTGTCGGTTTGGCCAACTCGCCGATGATGGGTCTGGCGCGCAAGGTAAACCTGGTGAATGAGGCCGCTATGCTGCTCGGCATGAGCAAAGTCAAATCGGTAGCCATTGGAATCGCGTCGATGTCCAATTTTGTAAAATTGCTGCCTGGACAAAGTTTCAACCCGCAAGATTTGTGGCTACACAGCATGACTATCGCCATCGCCATGGGTAACATCGCTAAAAACATGCCCGTAGCGCAACGCCCCGATGAAGACACAATCTTTTTGTCAGGGTTGTTGCATGATATTGGCTTTATGGCGCTCCACCACGTGGATAGCGCCGCAAGTAATGATTTGCACCTTGAAATACAACAGCAAGCGGAACGGCCAATACAGGAAATTGAAATGGAAATGCTGGGTATTACGCACTGTCAGATTGGCGCGTTATTAGGGCAAAGCTGGCATTTGCCTCCAGAAATCCTTGCCGTGCTGGCTCATCACCATCCATCCGGTATGGATCAGGTTGCCGGAACAAACACGCTGGCACGTTTGGTTGTGTTAGCCGAAAAACTATTGGCGGACTTCAGCATCGTAGAGCACACTGGCGGCGTAATAACTGAACAAGAATGGCAAGCGCTGGGGATAGACCCAGGCAAAGCCGATGACATCCAGCTCTCGGTGAATGAGGTAGCCGTACAGACCTCGCAACTTGGATAAATCTTCACTGGCCGGAATCTTCAGCTTGACTCTGCGTACAACTTTCCCGATAACAAACTGGCAGAAATAATCAGCAGCGCACCCAGCCAGTCACGCAACTGCATCGCTTCTCCGGCGAGCAAATACGACGAGGCGGCAGCGACCACCAGCTCAAACAGGAACAGGATGATGGCGCGATTGGCGGGCAGATGCGCAAGGGCATATTGCACCGCGAAGCTGGTGGCGCAGATCACCATGCCGAGCAGAGCAAGGATCAGCGAGCCTTGCGCATCGATCGCTGACAGTTGGTCCGGTAGGCCGCCTTGCCACCACAACAGCGGCGCGGTCAACAGGGCAGTGCCAACCCACACACTGTAGGATTTCGCCTCCACGCTCAAATGCGCGGCGCGGCGCGACACCACATTGGACAACGCGAAACCCATGCCCGCCGACAGGCCGATCCATTCGGCAAGATTATTCGGCAGCGGCAGGCCGAATTGCGGCTCCCACAGCATGATGAATGCACCGCTGAAGGACAGCGCGATGATGAGGTAGCCGTAGCGGTTGAGCCGCTCGCCGAGCAGCCAGTAGGAAAACAGGATCGTCCACAGCGGCGCGAGATAGAACAGCAGCAGCACGCGCATCACCTCGCCATGCAGTACCGCCAGCACGTAGCCGAAGTTCGTCCAGCCCGCACTCAACAATAGAGCCACCGCCCACCAGCCAGCCTTGGGCAGTTCGCGCCAGACACGCGGCAGCATGAACACGCCATACAGCATTGCCAGCAGATAGGTGAGCAGTGTCGCCAGCGCGCCGGATACGCCGGCATCCTGCAACACACGGTAGGGATACCAGATCAATCCCCATACCAGC
>JANLID010000315.1 GCA_024654105.1 Gallionella sp.
CCCCTAAGATGAATCAACTAATCGCACTGACATCCAGAACGCATGTTCAGAGCACCAAGAACCTAATTCTGGTATTAGGATACTTCGTATTCCTCAATAAGAATATGGCTTTTTTGAAATACTTTTCGCATCGTTCCCGCGGTCTCCGTGGGAACGCCTCTGTGGACGCTCTGCGTCCCGTGCCGCAGGAGCGGCACAAACTGCATTCCCACGCTGGAGCATGGGAACGACAATCCATGTTAGGCCGTGGGTTAAATTCGCTTCGCCAGTTCGGCCGCCTTGCCAATATAAGTATCGGGTGATAGTTGCAGCAGGCGTTGCTTTTCCGCTTCCGGAATAGGCAAGGTTGCGATGAAGGCTTGCAGCGAAGCACGGTTGATGCCGCTCTGGCCGCGCGTCAGTTCCTTGAGCTTGTCGTAGGCGTTTGCTATGCCATAGCGGCGCATCACGGTCTGGATCGGTTCGGCCAGCACTTCCCAGCTTGCATCGAGGTCTTCCGCCATGCGTTGCGGATTGGCTTCCAGCTTGTTCAATCCTTTCAGCAGCGATTCGTAGCCGAGCAGGGTGTAGCCGAGCGCCACACCCATGTTGCGCAACACGGTGGAGTCGGTGAGATCGCGCTGCCAGCGTGAAATCGGCAGCTTTTCGGACAGGTGCTTCAGCAGCGCGTTGGCCAGGCCGAGGTTGCCTTCCGAATTTTCAAAATCGATCGGGTTGACCTTGTGTGGCATGGTGGAAGAGCCAACCTCGCCCGCAATCACCTTCTGCTTGAAATAGCCGAGCGAGATATAGCCCCAGATGTCGCGGTTCAGGTCGATCAGGATGGTGTTGATGCGCGCATACGCATCGAACAGTTCCGCCATGTAATCGTGCGGCTCGATCTGGATGGTGTAGTGATTGAAGGCGATGCCGCGTGCCTCGACAAATTTTTTCGCAAAGGCTTCCCAATCCACGCCCGGATAGGCGGCCAGATGCGCGTTGTAGTTGCCCACCGCGCCGTTTATTTTCCCGAGTATTTCTATGTCGGCGAGGCGCTGCTCGGCGCGTTGCAGACGGTACGCGACGTTCGCCATTTCCTTGCCTAAGGTGCTCGGCGTGGCGGTCTGGCCGTGGGTGCGGCACAGCATCGGCAGGTCGGCATGCTGGTGCGCGAGGTTTTTCAGGCGCTCAATCAATGTTTGCAAGGTCGGCAGCAGCACCGTTTCGCGCGCGCCCTTCAGCATCAGCGCGTGGCTGAGGTTGTTGATGTCTTCCGAGGTGCAGGCAAAGTGGATGAATTCCAGCGCCTTCGGAAGAAGCTCCCTCTCCCCCTGGGGGAGGGTCGGGGTGAGGGCGCCGGACAGTTTGTCGCGCAGCCAGTATTCCACCGCTTTGACATCATGATTAGTGGTTGCTTCTATGGTTTTGATTGCGGCAGCATCGGCCTCGCTGAAGTTTGCGTTGAGTGCGTCCAGTTGCGCGACAGTCGCGGCGGAAAACGGCGCGATCTCGGGTATATCAGGTTGTGCGCTGAGTGCCTTCAACCACTCGATTTCAATCAACACGCGGAAACGGATCAGGCCGAATTCGCTGAAGTAATCGCGCAATGCGTCTACCTTGCCGTGGTAGCGTCCGTCGAGCGGGGAAAGGGCGGTGAGTTGGGTGAGTGTGGTCATGGTAAAGCCCCGATGCGAAAGCGCATATTTTACGCGAATTTATGAACCTTAAAACGGCAGTTGAACCACGAAGGGCACGAAGAAGATGAGGTTGTTTCGTGAATACCAATCGTCCTGCGGATGAGTGTCAAGCGTTGTGCAATTCTATGAAAAATCTTCGTGATCTCTGTGTTCTTCGTGGTGAAGTGTTGAAATATCCAGGTTGTATCCCTGTTCGATGATTGCGCCGCCCAGACAGATTTCGCCATCGTAGAGCACCACCGACTGCCCCGGCGTGACCGCCCATTGCGGCTGGTCGAATTCAAATGCGCAGCGGTTGCCGTCCAGTGCCGTGATGCGACACGGCGCATCGGCTTGCCGGTAACGCGTCTTGGCGGCGTAGGGATGATTGAGCAGCGGCGCCGTGCCGCTGATCCAGTGACTATCCAGCGCGGTTAACCGGTTGCTCAGCAGTGCCGGATGGTCGTGCCCCTGTACCACGATCAGGCGGTTGTTCGCCATGTCCTTGTCCGCTACGAACCATGGTTCCCCAGAGGTATCCTTTGCCCCGCCGATGCCCAGCCCCTGGCGCTGGCCGATGGTGTAGAACGACAGCCCGATATGCTGGCCGACTACTTTGCCTTCCGGCGTAACCATCTGTCCGGGCGAAGTGGGCAGATAGCGGTTGAGGAATTCGCGGAACGGACGTTCGCCGATAAAGCAGATGCCGGTGCTGTCTTTCTTGGCGTAGTTGGAAAGGCCGTGCTGTTCGGCAATCGTGCGCACTTCGGACTTCAGCAGTTTGCCGAGCGGGAACATCGCGTGACCCAGTTGCGATTGGTTCAGACGGTACAGAAAATAGCTTTGATCCTTGCTGTTGTCGGTAGCCTTGAGCAACTGGAACAGGCCATCCGCCTCGCGCACCTGCGCATAATGTCCGGTGGCGATGACATCCGCGCCCAGTTGAATGGCATGATCGAGGAACGCCTTGAACTTGATCTCCGAATTGCACAGGATATCCGGGTTGGGCGTGCGCCCGGCCTGGTATTCGCGCAGGAAATAGCCGAACACGCGCTCCTTGTATTCACTGGCGAAATTCACCGCCTCAATCGGAATGCCGATGCTGTCGGCCACCGATACCGCATCCAGCAGATCCTGGCGCGACGAGCAGTATTCGTCGCTGTCGTCATCTTCCCAGTTCTTCATGAACAGGCCGATCACGTCATAGTCCTGCTGCTTGATCAGCAGCGCGGCGACCGATGAGTCCACGCCACCGGACATGCCGACGACTATTTTCTTATTCATAGTGCACCAGCAGGTTGAGCGGGTAACGCTTTCCAGCAAGGTAATCTTCGACGCAGCGCAAAACCAGCGGACTGCGATGACGCACTTGCATGGCGCGGATTTCATCGGGCGTCAACCACACGGGCTGAATGATGCCGCTGTCGAGTTTGCGTTGCGGATCGTGGCCGGTGATCGCGCCGGTGAAGGCGAAGCGCAGGTAAGTGGTGTCCGATTCCGGCGCATGCCAGCGGTAGATGCCGAGCAGATGCTGGGGCGTGAAGGAATAGGCCGACTCTTCCAGCACTTCGCGCGCCACCGCAGCCAGCAATGATTCATTGGCCTCAAGATGTCCGGCAGGCTGGTTGAAGCGCACCCCCTGCGAGGTATGTTCTTCAACCAGCAGGAAACGGCCGTCTTGTTCGATAACGGCGGCAACGGTGACGTTAGGTTTCCAGATCATGCGCCGATCCCAGAAAGAAAAAAGGCAGGATATCCTGCCTTCTTGTTTTGTTGGTGCCGGGGGGGGGAATCGAACCCCCACGCCATTTCTGGCACCGGATTTTGAGTCCGGCACGTCTACCAGTTCCATCACCCCGGCGAGGGCATAAATATTTTTGCTGCACCGGATTTTGGCTCCGGCCGCCGCTTCGCGGCTTAACGTTCGCTTTGCTCACGTTAGCCTGCGCCGCAACTTTAGTTGTGGCTCCGGCCGCCACTTCGTGTCTTAACGTTTCGCTACGCTTCACATTAGCCTGCGCCGCAATGGCTCTGAAAAACGAGCCATTGTGAGTCCGGCACGTCTACCAGTTCCATCACCCCAGCGAAAGCGAAAGAGGCGCGAATTATCCATGAAACGATATGCCCCATCAACTACAATCACCGCTTTGTGAGTTTTACGTGGCCGCCGATGCGTACCGATGAGTTTGATTTCATTTTGCCGGAGAGGCTGATTGCGCAACACCCTCTGGCGCAGCGCGGTGCAAGCCGTTTGCTCTATGCGCATGATGGTGTGCTGGAAGATTGCCGCTTTGCCGATTTGTTGCGGCTGGTCAGGCCGAATGACGTGCTGGTGCTGAACGACACGCGCGTCATCAAGGCGCGCCTGTTCGGCAACAAGGACAGCGGTGGCAGGGTCGAGGTGTTGGTTGAGCGCGTACTGGACACGCATGAAGTGTTGGCGCAAGTGCGTGCCAGTCACGCGCCGAAGGCAGGTAGCAGCTTGTTGCTGGAGGAAAACTTGACGGTAGAGGTGCTGGGGCGCGAGGGCGAATTCTTTGTGTTGCGCTTTCCCGGTGAAGAGCCTGTGCTGGAGTTGCTGGAACGCTACGGCCAATTACCGCTGCCCCCATACATCACCCATGCGGCAGATGTCGAGGACGAACAACGCTACCAGACGGTGTTCGCGCGCGCGGCGGGCGCGGTGGCGGCACCCACGGCGGGGCTGCATTTCGACGAGGCCATGTTGCAATCCTTGCGCGATAAAGGCGTGCAGATCGTTCATGTCACGCTGCATATCGGTGCCGGGACGTTCCAGCCGGTGCGCGCCGAATATATCCGCGAGCATGTCATGCACAGCGAATGCTACGAGCTTCCGCAGGCTACCGTGGATGCGATAGCTCAGGCGCGTGCGGCAGGCGGACGGGTGGTTGCGGTGGGAACGACCAGTTTGCGCGCGCTGGAGAGCGCGGCTCAAAATGGGGAATTGCAGGCAGGTAGCGGCGAGACACGCATCTTTATCACGCCGGGCTACCGGTTTCACGTGGTGGATGTGTTGTTGACCAATTTTCATCTGCCCAGATCCACGTTGTTGATGCTGGTGTGCGCGTTCGGCGGCATGGAGCGCATGCTGGCGGCATATCGCCATGCGGTGGAGCAGGAATACCGGTTCTTCAGTTATGGCGATGCGATGTTGATTCAGTGTGACGCAGGGCGGGCTCCGCCCGCCGTCAATAATCATGCCGGGCAGAGCCCGGCCTACAAGATATGAATTTTACTCTGCATAAATCTGATAGATTTGCCCGGCGTGGCACACTGGAATTAGCTCACGGTAAGGTCGAAACTCCCGCCTTCATGCCGGTCGGCACCTACGGCACGGTGAAGGCGATGTCGCCTGCCGAGCTGCGCGACATCGGCGCGCAGATCGTGCTGGGCAATACCTTTCATCTGTGGCTGCGTCCCGGTCTGGAAGTCATCGCGGCGCACGGCGGATTGCACCGCTTCATGGGCTGGGACGGGCCGATTCTCACCGATTCCGGCGGCTTTCAGGTGTTCAGCCTCGGCGCGTTGCGCAAGATCACCGAAGAGGGGGTGAAGTTCCAGTCGCCGGTGAACGGCGACAAGCTGTTCCTCACGCCGGAAGAATCGATGCGCATTCAGCGCGTGCTGAATTCCGACATCGCGATGATTTTTGACGAATGCACGCCGTATCCGGCGGCCGAGCGCGAGGCGGCGGACTCGATGCGTCTCAGCCTACGCTGGGCGGCGCGCTCCCGTGTGGCTCATGATGGGGTGGCGGCGCATGACGGCAACCCCAATGCGCTGTTCGGCATCGTGCAGGGCGGCATGTACGAGAAGCTGCGCGACGAGTCGTTGCGCGAATTGGTGAAAATCGGCTTCGACGGCTACGCCATCGGCGGGCTGTCGGTGGGCGAGCCGAAGGAGGATATGGCGCGCATCCTGGCGCATACTGCGCCGCAGATGCCGGCCGACAAGCCGCGCTACCTGATGGGAGTGGGTACACCGGAAGACATCGTGGCGGCGGTCGCGCAGGGCATCGATATGTTCGATTGCGTGATGCCGACGCGCAACGCGCGCAACGGCCATCTGTTCACTCGCAACGGCGATGTGCGCATCAAGAATGCGCAATACCGCCTGGACACGCGACCACTCGATGAACAGTGCGGCTGTTACACCTGCCGCCACTTCAGCCGCGCCTACCTGCACCATCTGCACCGGCTCGGCGAGATCCTCGGCGCGCGCCTGAACACCATCCATAACCTGCATTATTACCAGCAGTTGATGGGTGAAATCCGCG
>JANLID010000344.1 GCA_024654105.1 Gallionella sp.
CAAAAGGCGGCATGGAGCAGCGCAAGTTTCCCCTGCCGCCGCTGGAGGTGCAGAAGGAGATCGTTGCGGAGATCGAGGGCTATCAGAAAGTCATCGACGGCGCCCGCGCCGTCCTCGACCACTACCGCCCCCACATCCCCATCCACACCGACTGGCCGATGGTGTTGCTAGGCGACATTTTCAAACTTTCGAGTGGACGCGGGCTCACGCAAACAAACATGAAGGAAGGCCGCTATCCCGTTTACGGCGGAAATGGAAGAACAGGCACTCACTCCGAATACTTTTTGGAAACAGAAAATATTGTCATTGGTCGTGTCGGCGCTTATTGCGGAGCCGTTCACATCACCGAGCCGAAAGCATGGATCACGGATAACGGGCTCTACGTTACCGAATTTAAGCAAGAGATTGACCTGGGGTATTTGGCACAAGTGCTGGTTCAGTTGAATCTGAATCAATTCGCCAAAGTTGGAGGCCAACCTTCAATCTCACAGACGACTGTTTGTGAGAGAACAATCCCCCTCCCGCCCCTCGCCACCCAGCAAGCCATCGTCGCCGAGATCGAAGCCGAGCAGACGCTGGTTGCCGCCAACCGCGAAATGATCGCTCGCTTTGAGAAGAAAATCCAGGCTACTCTCGCCCGCATCTGGGGCGATAATACGCCCGAAGCGGCTGAGACCTGAGCTATGAACCTGCAAGAAGCCTACTACGAGCAAAAGTTTGAGAACGAGTTCCTCCGTGCAAAGGGGGATGAATTTCAGACTCTTTTTGAACGCCTGATGGGATTGGCCTACAAAGCTGATTTCATGGCATGTCGTCCATGGGGTAACCAAGGTGACCGAAAAAATGATGGTTTTCTAAAGTCTGAACGTCGGCTGTTTCAAGTTTATGCTCCTAACACAATGGAGGCGACTAAAGCCATTGCCAAGATCGCCGAGGATTTCGAAGGCGCAAAAGCGCATTGGGGAACACATTTCGATAAATGGGTCTTTGTCCACAACGCCACAGACGGTTTGCCGCCCCATGTCCAACAGTTATTGCTCAATTTCGAACAAGCGAATAATGGGATTGTCCTTGAACCATGGGGATTGGAGGAACTCAGACTGATTTTCCGCAAACTTGCGAATGAAGACAAAGCCTCCTGGCTCGGACTTGCGCCAACTGATGCAACAAAGATCAAACTTGGTTTTGGTGATTTGCAGGTTGTGCTTGAGCGAATTGCGTCACTCCCGGTACTGCCGATGGCTGAGGTAAAAGAGGTACCCATGGGCAAGATTGAGGCCAACGCGCTATCCGAGAGCGTTGTCCGGCTGCTCAAGGAAGGCATGTTAAAAACGCCGCTTGTCACGGATTTCTTCCGCCAGTGGCATGATGAAACCCTTGGCGAAAGACTAGCAGAGGCATTCAAAGCCGAGTATCAACGGTTGCGTCAGCATCAATCCCCGAACAGAATATTTGCCGAGCTTCAATCATGGGCTGGCGGAGATCATCGCGGCATCCCGGAGCATGAGCTAGCCGTTCTGACGGTCATCGCGTACTACTTCGAGCGCTGCGATATCTTCGAAGAACCTCGGAGTGTAGCGCCATGATTCTCCCCTCCAAGCATCTCTCCCATGAACGCGCGCTGCTCACTGTTGGGGCGACGATATTACGGCGCTTACAGGATCCGATGACGGTTTCAGCGTTGTGGGAAAACATGCTGTGCCCTGCGGAGGGATATGCAGCAGCACCGATGCGCTATGACGGATTTGTTCTCGCACTGGACTTATTGTTCCTCGTAGGTACTATTGATCTTCAGAATGGCCTCTTGAGACGAAGCTCACCATGATTTATCAAATTTTCAGCAGCCTGTCCACGTTCAAACGGCTCGAATTCAAGCCTGGGCTAAATGTATTGCTCGCCCAAAAGGAAGAAGGGGCAAGCGATAGGCAGACCCGAAACCGCGCTGGCAAGACTAGCTTGATCGAGGTCATACATTTTTTGGCTGGTTCCGATGCCGGAACAGATTCATTGTTTCGCACGAACGCCTTGGTCAACGAAACGTTCAGCATGGAGTTCGATCTTGGAGGGGACAAGGTGTTCACCCAGCGTTCCGGTGCACAGAAATCCAAGATACATGTCACAGGTGCCGAATTTCTGGGCGATAAAGCCGATCTGTCAAATCCCGAGTGGTTGGAATTACTCGGCAGCAAGATGTTTGCATTGCACAACATCCCGGAGATTGAGGGGCGCTCTCCGAAATTTCGCTCGCTCTTCTCTTACTTTGTGAGGCGTCAACTTAGCGGCGCTTTCACGACACCCGAGAAGCAGGCAACAATGCAGCAAGCCGGTGATTATCAGGTCGCGCTGTTGTTTTTGCTCGGGCTTGATTGGAAAATTGCCAGCGACTGGCAGAAGGTTCGGGATAGAGAAAAGTCATTGAACGAACTTAAGAAGGCCGCAGGTGCGGGCGCTTTCGGCAGTGTTATTGGTAGGGCGGCGGACCTGCGTACCCAATTGACTGTGGCTGATGCGCGACTAAAGGAGATCCAATCCCGTGTGGCTGAGTTCCGGGTGTTGCCGGAGTACGCCGAGATGGAGGCGGAGGCTGACCAACTGACCCGCGTACTCAATGAACTATCGAATGCCAATGTGGTAGATGCGGCTATGATTCGGGACTTAGAGCGCGCACTACGGACTGAATCACCGCCTTCTTTCGCGGTGTTGGAAGGCATTTACGCCGAAGCAGGCATAACTCTACCGGGATTAACGATCAAGCGTTATGAGGATGTGAGAAATTTTCACGAATCTGTTGTTAGAAACCGGCGCGATTACCTTGCAGAAGAGTTGGATACCGCGAAACAACGCACTAGCGCAAGGGATCAGGAGAAGGGGCGACTCGACGAACGGCGTGCGACCGTAATGAGGCTATTGCAAAGCCATGGTGCATTGGATCAATTTGCCAAGTTGCAGGGTGAAGTTGGGCGAATGGAAGCGGAAGTCGAATCACTGCGCCAACGTTTTGAGGCTGCAGAACAGCTAGAGGGCACTAAGAATGAGTTGGAGATCGAGCGGAATCGTTTAACACTTCGTCTGCGACGCGATTTTGCCGAAGAACGCACCAAGTTATCAGAAGCCATCCTTGCTTTTGAAGAAACGTCGAAGCAGCTTTACGAATCAGCCGGCAGCATGACCGTAGAAGAAACTTCCAATGGCCCGGTATTCCAATTTCCGATGCAGGGCTCCCGGAGCAAAGGCATCAAGAATATGCAGATATTCTGCTTTGACATGATGCTTATGCGATTATGTGCCAATCGCGGTATCGGCCCCGGATTCTTGGTTCACGACAGCCACCTTTTCGACGGTGTCGATGGCCGGCAGGTTATCAGTGCTTTGAAAGTTGGGGCCAGTACCGCAGAAGAATTGGGCTTTCAGTACATCGTTACTATGAATGAGGATGATGCATTCAAGGAGCAGATAGACAGCTTCGATCTCCGTGAGCATGTTTTGCCAGTCGTACTGACCGATGCTCAAGAGGATGGCGGGCTCTTTGGCATCCGTTTCTGAATAGATCGTGATGGACGAAGCCTACGAACTCAATAATTACCTGCCGCTTTCCTTCAAGAGCCCAAAAGAGCAGGAATACATCGCCTTTCTGTGGGACGCATTCGAGACCAACACCAAGCACGAAAAATACCAGTTCGCTTTTCTGGCCTATCACATGCTCACCATGAGCTTCATGTACTTCAACATCTGGCAGATCAAGCAGAACCGACCGGAGGACTTCGAGAAAGGGCTGATCGGCTTCGGCAAGGATATTGAGAAGGCCCTTTTGAATGCGTCCTCGCCCTTCGTGTTCAGCGCCGTGAATGAGCGCAGCATCCTGCGCTTCCTCAAGCTCATCGCCTGCGACAACGGCATGATCGGCACCTACGCCAAGCTGGTGGACGATCGCAATGAAACAGCCCATCCGAACGGCAACATCTTCTACAGCACCGAGGCCGCGCTGGATGCCAAGATCACCGAGATTCTACGCGTGGTGGCGGAAATCCAGATCCACTCCCAACCGGTCATCGAACATTGCTTCCGGGAATTTCTGCTCCAGAACCACGATTCTGATACACGCGAATACGCCGACGATGCCGACCAAATCCGCGAGGTGCTGATTCACGGAAATTATCTGTCGCAGAAGGATGTGGAAATTTGCTTGGGATTCGATATTGACAGTCTCGCGGACCAGCCAAACTTTGCGAATATCAAGGCGCTGTTTGAGAAATTCCGGTTCAATCACTCACAGCATGAGGATTGAGCTGCTAAGTCGCCGCTGCGGATTCCTTCAATAAATCATCAAAGCTGTTCGGAACATCTCCGCGTCGCAACATGCGTTTGAATACTTCGTACACATCGGTCTTAGCTCCTGCTTTGCGCAGAGTGCTTTCGTCATTCAGCCAGGCATAGACAATGCGTTTATCTTTGCTGGCGAATTTGAAGAACAGGCGATAGCGCGGTGGAAGACGATGCTTTACTCGCCGCCAATCTTTGTAGCTATCGCCGAGCGTGCCACCTAGCCAGAAATCGCGATGCTCAGGATCATTTGGCACTTCGATGCACACGTTTTCAACAACGGCCTTGAGCAACTTGGCTTTGGGGTGGTGGCGAAAACCTTCCGGGTCTTTGATCGCAAGAGCGGTAACTTCGGCCTCAAGTTGGTTGAGGGTTTGCCCGAACAAACGGAAATAAAACAGGTTCCAGCCGTTGCTGACCATCAGACTTTCACGTTGACCAGCAGTTGGGCAAGGCGGTCAAGTTGCGCTTCGTCGGCAGGCGCAACCAAACCGGGATGAGCATCAATTTGAGCATCCATGAATGATAGGAAAGAGGCGATCACACCGTTTTCCTCATCCGGCCAGTTAAGCGCTTTGTGATCCAGCGAAATAACGGGATTGGTATAGCCGGGGTCAATGTGTGCATTGTAGGTAATGGCCGGATTGGTGCTCAACCCGCCAAATGCCAGAAAGGGAACCATGGCAACACCCGGCCACATTGACACCGACTTCCCGACGTATTCATTTGCATCGCGAGACATATGCAGGCGGTTCATTTCCATCCATTGCAGGGCGGATGGTGTGGATATTGTGGCCTGTGAGAGGTTCATTTGTATTTCTCCAGTAGTTCGCCGTCAATTTGCCGGAAAAACCAGTCATGTGTGGTGTCGTGCGCTTCTTTCAACCAAGCTTTAATTTCTTCCGGTTGCCGTGGCGCATCGGCACCGCGCGACAACACTTGCGTTTCCCAAATCAAGGCATTCTGTTCGTTCTTGTGCCCTTGATTGTATGACACCTGGAAAATGCCCTTGGGTTGCAACATCGGATACGCAAGCGACAACCCTACACCAAGGTTAGCACCATCAATCCGCCCGCCCGCAAACAATGTTTGTGGCAAGTTTACAGAAATCTTGAGCCCATGCAAAAAATCCAGCGCTGTTTTACCCAACAAATTATCGGCGTCGATATAACGCAATGTCACTTCAAAAATGCGCAGTTGCTCATTCGCATTTGGATAAATTGAGAACAATGTGTCAACAACAGCGGCGCACCGTGGAAGAAAAGCATCCCAATCATAGCTCTCGGTATCGTTGATCGTCAGTATGCCAGGCCCAATTTGCACCAGTGGCCATTGATCGGAAGCAACACGGAAACGATGATGTGGTGCATAAGGTGCAAAACCCTCCGGCACTTCGGCTGTCGGTAAACGCTCCCAATGAGGATAATTATCTTTGATCGCCGAATACAGCTGGCCAATCAGCATCTGGTAGTAAGGATCAACCGCCATTCCGGGCGGGCCATCCAAACCCCAACGCAGCTCAAATATGGCTTCCACCAACGGTTTGTTGGTTAGTTTTTTGATTGTACTCAGATCGGGCTTCATTTCGCGGCGGATTATAGCCCGAACAGCTTCTTGAATGCGGTGTGTTTTACCTCCTGCCAGGTAGGCGTTGGTATCAAGCAGCACCAGGATCAATGGCGAAGTTCCTCATGGAGCGCCAAGGCATCTTGCAATGAGGTATCCAACACTTGCTGGACATAAGATGCGCCAGTGCCGCTATCGTGAATCATGCGTTTCAGCGCATGGAAGAAGCCGGTCTGGAAGGTTTTTTCACAGGCGGCAATGTAGCGCTGGGGCGATGGCGGCATCGGGTCGAACATGGTTTCGCTGACCAGCGGGCCGCGCAGGCTGTTGCGCAGCGCGTGGATGCTCTTTTCTTCGATAGGTAGCAGCATCAAATTGGCCGCCTTGGCATACCATTGAACCTGTTGGAAAACGGTATTCAGCGAAATCATGTGTGTACCTGCCTGTTGCCATAGCACCTCGATTGCGCGATCGAGGCTCGGTTGCTGGGTAGCAGCGCGATAGGCCTGCTCGGCGCAGGCCTTGGGATAAAGTAGCGCACCGGCGAAAGCATCGGCAAAATCCTCGCCCTCGTTTTTGCCTGAAAGTTCGGGTGTGAGCACATGAGCCAGCTCGTGTGCCATCCAGAATTTGAAATCTTCCAGCCGGGTGTCGAGGTTAAGGAAGATAAAGGTGACGTCTTCCTGCGGCAGGCGAATATGCAGGGCGTTTTCGTGGCTGCCCTTGGAACCCCGGAGTACCGGCACCAGAATGGCGCCGCATTCCTTGAATTCGCCGATCAAATTTTCATAGGCCAGCACGGCCTGTTCGCCAATGCCCAATCTGCTGCGCGTTTGCGACGCAGCGACTTGAAGTTTGTCGTAATCAGTAGATGGCGATGTGATCAGCGTGCGCAATGCCTGCAACTCGGGCAGGTGTGCAACCAGCGGCTTAAGCAACATGCCGATGCCTTCGGCCTTGGCGATGTGTGCATCGGTCGTTTTAGCGTTTGCTTTCTTGCGATAAGCAATGACAGGACGCCCAACGCTGCTTGTTTGTACAAGTTGGTCGAATGTCAGGCCGAGAGTGGTTGCGAGCTTGAGAAGGGATGCCGGACGGGGAAAGTCTTTCCCCTTTAACCAGTTGGTGACCGCTTGGGAAGAAGTCCCAACCGCGCTCGCCAACTGTTTTTGCGTGATCCCGCGTTCTGCGAGAACACTCTGAATCGCCCCGGAATTCAGTAGTTTTTCCATAGGGCGGGGATTATAACCATTGCAGGCAATAAATCAAGTTTAATCAAGTTTTTGGTGTGCTTGGGGTGATATTAGCTGTTTGTGTTTTATGGTGGCGCAAGACTTGTTTGATATGCAGGCGCAGTGTCCGCAAGGCCTCATCAACGTGATTTTTCAATAGTACTTCAGGACAGGCACCACTTAAAACCGGTAAAATGCGTGCCTTTGCAATTGTCTGACAACAACCGATGCTTACCTTTGGTTCCAACATAACGCCCGCGAGCGGGCATGAGTCTTCACCGAAACTCAGCCAGGGGCCGAGTTTTCAGCAAATCATCCTGACGTTACAGAATTACTGGGACAAGCAGGGTTGCGCGCTGCTGCAACCTTATGACATGGAAGTCGGCGCGGGTACGTCGCACACCGCCACGTTCCTGCGCGCGCTCGGACCGGAGCCGTGGAAAGCCGCTTATGTACAGCCTTCGCGCCGCCCCAAGGACGGGCGCTACGGCGAGAACCCTAACCGCTTGCAGCATTACTACCAGTATCAGGTGGTGCTGAAACCCTCTCCGTCCAACATTCTCGATCTGTACCTCGGTTCGCTGGAGGCGCTCGGCTTCGACCTGAAGCAGAACGACATCCGCTTCGTCGAGGACGACTGGGAAAACCCGACGCTGGGCGCATGGGGGCTGGGCTGGGAAGTGTGGTTGAACGGCATGGAGGTGACGCAGTTCACTTATTTCCAGCAGGTCGGCGGCATCGACTGCAAGCCGATCACCGGCGAGATCACTTACGGGCTGGAGCGGCTGGCGATGTACCTGCAAGGCGTGGAGAACGTGTTCGATCTGATCTGGACGCCGGGCGTGACCTACCGCGACGTGTACCACCAGAACGAGATCGAGCAATCCGCCTACAACTTCGAGCACAGCAACGTCGAATTCCTGTTGCATGCCTTCGGCGCGCATGAAGGCAATGCCAAACACCTGATGGAACAGCAGCTCGCGCTGCCTGCCTACGAACAGGTATTGAAGGCCGCGCATACCTTCAACCTGCTCGACGCGCGCGGCGCGATTTCGGTGACGGAACGCGCCGCGTATATAGGCCGCATCCGCAATCTTGCGCGTAGCGTCGCGCAGAGCTACCTCGACAGCCGCGCCCGGCTCGGCTTCCCGATGGCGCCGAAAGCATGGGCAGACGAAGTGCTGGCGCAGATCGAGAAGAAGCCTGTCCTGAGCAAAGCCGAAGGAGTGGCGGCATGAGTACCAAGAATTTGCTGGTCGAACTGCTTGTTGAAGAACTGCCGCCGAAGGCATTGAAAAAATTGGGCGAGAGTTTCGCCGATAGCATCAAAGCGAGCCTGAGCGCGCAAGGTCTGGTGGCGAAAGAGGCTGTCGTCACTGCCTATGCTTCGCCGCGCCGCCTCGCGGTGCATGTCGCCAGCGTGGCGGCGCAGGCGGCAGACAAATCCATCTCACAAAAATTGATGCCGGTTTCAGTCGGACTCGATGCGAGCGGGCAGGCAACGCCCGCGCTGTTGAAAAAACTCGCCAGCATCGGCGCAGACACGTCGCTCGTTCCGCAGCTCAAGCGCGCAGTCGATGGCAAAGCGGAAGCGCTGTTCTTCGATAGCACAGTGAAGGGTGCAACGCTGGCGGAAGGCTTGCAGAAGGCTTTGGGAGAAACGCTTGCCAAACTGCCGATCCCCAAGGTGATGACCTATCAGCTTGCCGATGGCTGGAGCAGTGTGCAGTTCGCGCGTCCCGCGCATGGCTTGGTTGCATTGCGTGGCACGGAGATAGTGCCGATTGAAATACTTGGCCTGAAAGCTGGGCGCGAGACGCAAGGCCACCGTTTCGAGGCGGCAAGTGCGATGCTGGAAATCCGCGATGCCGACAGCTACGAGGCGCAGATGGAAAACGAAGGCGCGGTGATTCCGAGTTTTGAAAAGCGCCGCGCCGAGATCGCCAGGCAACTCGCCGCTGCCGCCGCAAAAGAAGGCCTCAAGCCGATCGAAGATGATGCATTGCTGGACGAGGTGACTGCGCTGGTCGAACGCCCCAATGTGCTACCCGGAAAATTTGAACCCGAATTCCTTGAAGTGCCGCAGGAATGCCTGATTCTGACCATGAAGGCGAATCAGAAATATTTTCCGCTGCTGGATGTCGACGGCAAACTAACCAATAAATTTTTGATTGTGTCCAACATTCGCCCGGCGGATGCGAGCCTGGTGATCGGCGGAAACGAGCGCGTGGTGCGTCCGCGCCTCGCGGATGCAAAATTCTTCTTCGACCAGGATCGCAAGAAGACGCTGGAATCGCGCGTCGAGAAACTCGGCAGCGTGGTGTACCACAACAAGCTCGGCACGCAATTGCAGCGCACCGAGCGCGTCGCCACGCTGGCCGGCACGATCGCGCGGCTGCTGGGTGCGGACAAGGCGGACGCGGAACTGGCGGCACGGCTGGCCAAGGCCGACCTGCTCACCGATATGGTCGGCGAATTTCCCGAATTGCAGGGCATCATGGGGCGTTACTACGCGCTGCATGATTGCGAGGATAAGGTGGTGGCGGATGCCATCGAGGCGCACTACCACCCGCGCTTCGCCGGGGATACGTTGCCGCAGGGCGCCATCGCGTGTGCCGTGGCACTGGCCGACAAACTGGAAACAGTGGCCGGTATTTACGGTATCGGCCAAGTGCCCACCGGTGACAAGGATCCGTTCGGCCTGCGCCGCCATGCGCTGGGCATCCTGCGCATCCTGATCGAGACGCCGCTCGATCTGCCGCTGCCCGCGCTGATCAAGGCCGCTGCCGGGAATTTTCCCGATGGCTTGCTGAGCGCGACGGTGGCAGACGACGTTGAGGGCTTCATGCTGGATCGTTTGCGCGGCTATCTGCGCGAGCGCGATTTCGAGGTGTCGCACATCGAGGCGGTGCTGCATATCCTGGACGGGCGCATGCATGAAGTCTTGCCGCGCCTGCAGGGAGTGCGCACCTTCGCCGCGCTGGAGGTGGCGAAGGATCTGGCTGCGGCCAACAAACGCGTGTTGAACATCATCCGCAAGAACCAGGAAGAACTCGGCGCCGATTTGACCGGTGCAACCGTGAAACCGGCATTGCTGAAAGAGGCCGCCGAACGCGACCTGCACCAGGCCATGCAGGACATTACTCCGTTTGCCCAAGGTTATCTGGATCGCGGCGAATACGGGCAGAACCTGAAAGTGCTGGTCACGCTCAAGCCCTTCATCGACGATTTCTTCGAGAAGGTGATGGTGATGTGCGAGGACAAGGCGCTGCGTTTGAACCGGGCGGCGCTGTTGCAGCAACTCGGCAGGCTGATGAACCAGGTTGCTGATATTTCCAAGCTGGCGGCCTGAAACAGTGAAAGGTGAAACGTGAAATGTTAAACGTCAAAATCACCCCCCCTCAATCCCCTCTTGTCAGGGGGGAAGCCGGTTTCTCCTCCCCCGGCAAGGGGAGGCCGGGAGGGGTTTCACGTTTCACCCTTCACCCTTCACCCTTCACGATTTCAAAATGAACCTCATCATTCTCGACCGCGACGGCGTGATCAATTACGACTCCGACCAGTTCATCAAAAGTCCGGAGGAATGGAAGCCGATTCCCGGCAGCCTCGAGGCAATCGCGCGTCTGTGCCAGGCGGATTATCGTGTGGTGGTAGCGACCAACCAGTCCGGCGTTGAGCGCGGACTGTTCGACATGGCGATGCTGAACGCGATCCACGACAAGATGCACAAGGCATGCGCACTGGCTGGCGCGCGTATCGATGCGGTATTTTTCTGCCCGCACGCGGCTGAGGCAAATTGTCATTGCCGCAAACCCAAGAGTGGAATGCTGGAGGAAATTGCGGCGCGCTATGGCCTTGGCGATCTTGGTGATGTGCCGGTGGTGGGCGACTCGCTGCGCGATCTGCAACCCGCTGCCGCACTGGGCGCGCAGCCTTACCTGGTGCTGACCGGCAAGGGAATGAAGACGCAGGCGGCAGGCGGCTTGCCGGAAGGAACCATCGTCCTGCCGGATCTTGCGGCGGTGGTGGCGGAGCTGACGTGACGGCGTTTCGCTCGCTGATTTTTCTGTTGCTGCAGATCGTGCTCACGCCGATCTTTTCCACGCTGGCCTTGCTGACTTTCCCGTTCCCGCCGCTGGCGCGCTATCGCCTCATCTCCGGCTATGCGCGCACGATGGTGTGGCTGCTGCGCATGGTGTGTGGCATTCGCCACGAGGTGCGCGGCATCGAGAATATCCCCAAAGAACCCTGCATCGTGTTGTGCAAGCACCAGTCGGCGTGGGAGACGCTGGCCTTGCAGGTCATTTTTCCGCCGCAGGTGTGGGTGTTGAAACGCGAGTTGTTGTGGCTGCCGTTCTTCGGTTGGGGACTGGCGATGACCAGCCCGATCGCCATCAAGCGCAGCGATGGCAGGAGCGCGGTGAAGCAGTTGCTCAGGCAGGGCAAAGAGCGGCTGGCGCAAGGTTTTTGCGTGGTGATCTTCCCCGAGGGAACGCGCGTGCCGTTCGGCCGGCGCGGCAAGTACAAGATCGGTGGCGCACTCCTGGCGGCGAGCAGCGGCGTGCCGGTGGTGCCGGTGGCGCACAATGCCGGGCGCCTGTGGGGGCGCAAGGCTTTCAGCAAACATCCCGGCCTGATCACCATGAGCATCGGCGCGCCCATCCCCACGCAAGGGCGCAAGGCGGAAGACATTAACGCCGAGGTCGAAGCGTGGATCGAAAACGAGATTCAGCAACTCACGCATTGATGCTCAAGCGCCTGCGCAACCTGGTTTCTCCTCCCGCCGTCGAACAGCGTGCCGCGCTCCTCGCCGGAAAAAATATTGCCTACACCCTGAAACGCAGCCGCCGCCGCAGAAGCATCGGCCTGCGCATCGATGACCGCGGCCTTACCGTGAGCGTGCCGTTGCGTGCCTCGGAAAAATGGCTGCACAGCGTGTTGCAGGACAAGGCGCACTGGGTGGTGGAAAAGCTGGACGGCTGGCAGACGCGCATGCCGGTGGAGATGCGCTGGGCGGATGGCGAGACCATCCACTATTTGGGAGAAGCGCTGACCCTGCGCGTAGTGCAAAATTTGTTTGCCGCGCCCGCGCAACGGCGTAGCGATGAATTGTGGGTATTCGTTGTCAATGGCAGTGAAGCGGCACATATCGAGCAGACCGTGTCGCGTTGGTATCGGCAGGAAGCAGAGCAATTATTTGTGCAGCGCGTCGCGCATTTCGCGGCATTGCTGGACGTTGTGCCGCGTGAGGTCAAACTTTCCTCGGCAAAAACCCAGTGGGGTTGTTGTACCGCGCGCGGCACGGTGCGGCTGAACAGGCAGCTCATCAAATTGCCGCTGCGCCTGATTGATTATGTGGCGGTGCATGAACTCGCGCACCTGCGCGAAATGAACCATTCGGCGGCATTCTGGCGCGTAGTGGAAGCAGTCTGCCCGGATTACATCAGGCTGCGCAGAGAGCTCAAGGCTTGCGGGCTGTAGCACCCATTCGCGTGTGACCCGCCAATCAACATGAGCGAAACCGCCAGCCTCTGGTCACTCTTCATCAGCAGCTTTCTCGCCGCCACGCTGCTCCCCGGCGGCTCTGAAGCCGTGCTGTTCGGCGTGCTCAAGGCATACCCGGAAACCTTATGGATTGCTCTCGGTCTCGCCACCATCGGCAATACTTTGGGCGGCATGGTGAGCTTCGGCATGGGCTGGCTGCTGCCACAAACCCAGCAACTCAAGCACGTGGAGAAATTGCGGCCACGACACGGTGGAGCGGAGCTCTCCGGTGCGGGAGTGGCCGCATCGCACCTTCTCCCGCAAACGGCTGGCTTCGCCAGTAACGTGTCGAAGGTGCGCCGTCACGGTACGCCGGCATTGTTACTCGCATGGGTTCCATTGCTCGGCGACGCGCTCTGTCTCGCCGCCGGATGGCTGCGCCTCAACCCATGGCAGGCCGCATTGTTTATGGCGATGGGAAAGTTTGCGCGCTATTGGGTGATTGCGCTGGCCATGGTTTGACCGTTTCAAAATTCCGAGCGGCCGGTTGCACTTATACTGTGCCCCGTATGCACACGTCCATAACAGCACAGGAGTAATTCCATGAGCAATTCCACGCAACAACACGGATTCCTTATCCGGGCAATTTCTCTGGTCGCCATCGGATTCGGGCTGCTGACCATCAAGGAGGGCGGCATGACGCTGAGTGGTGATGCGGCGGCGCTCAAGGCGGCCGGAAATTATGTGCCATTCGTGCTGTGGTTCAACTTTGCGGCGGGTTTCGCCTATGCCATCGCCGGCGCCGGGCTGTGGATGCGGCAACGCTGGGCAATGTGGCTGGCTATCGCCATTGCCGCCGCGACCGCGCTTACGTTCGCGGCATTCGGTGCGCATGTGTTTCTTGGAGGGCTTTACGAGAAACGCACGGTGATCGCCATGAGCGTGCGGACGCTGGTGTGGGTGGCAATCGCGGCGATTGCCTGGCGCCGGTTTGCGGCGAAAGGCACGCAATCATGAAGGTCACTTTTCTCGGCGCGGCCCGCGAGGTCACGGGTTCGTGTTATCTGATTGAGACCGGCGCAGTGCGTTTTCTGGTGGACTGCGGCATGTTTCAGGGCGGGCGCGAAGCGCCGGCACGCAACCGTCGGCCGTTTGCTTTCAAACCGCGCTCGCTCGATTTCGTGCTGCTTACGCACGCGCATATCGACCACAGCGGCCTGTTGCCGCGGCTTGCGCGCGAGGGTTTCAACGGGCCGATCCATACCACCACGGCGACAGCCGAGCTGCTCGGCATCATGCTGCCTGACAGTGCCCACATTCAGGAGGCCGATGCCCGGCGTGCGGCACGCCGGCGCAAGAATGCGCGCGGCAAAGCGGCGCTGTCTGTTCTTTATACCGTGCAGGACGCGGAAGAATGCCTGCAACAACTGAGCCCGGTTGCATACGACGAGTGGCTGACGCCGCACCCGGATGTGCGCTGCCGTTTTCGCGACGCCGGCCATATCCTCGGTTCGGCGATTCTGGAGATCCAGATCACGGAGGGCGGCAAGACCACGAAGCTGGTCATGTCGGGCGATCTCGGCCAGCCGGACCGGCCGATTCTGCGCGACCCGACATTGATCGAGGAGGCGGACGTACTGTTCATCGAGTCCACCTACGGCAACCGCGCGCACAAGGACCTGCCGGCAACGCTGGAGGAACTCGCGCAGGTGATCGAACACACGCTGCACGTCAAGCATGGCAACGTCATTGTTCCGGCATTCGCGGTCGGGCGCACGCAGGAAATCATCTATCACCTGTATCAATTGACACGCGAGGGGCGCTTGCACGATCTCGATATTATTGTGGATTCACCGATGGCGACGGCCGTGACCCAAGTCACCATGCAGCATCTGGCGCTGTTCGATGACGAGGCAAAGCAGCTCGCCGACTGGCACGCGGCGGGGCGCGGCCTGCCGAACCTGCGCTTCACCGGCAGCACCGAGGAGTCCATCGCCCTCAACCAGATTCGCTCCGGCGCCATCATCATTTCCGCAAGCGGCATGTGCGATGCCGGGCGCATCAAGCATCACCTGCGCCACAACCTCGGGCGCGCCGAAAACAGCATACTGATCACCGGCTTTCAGGCGCAGGGCACACTCGGGCGGCGGTTGGTGGACGGCGCGAAGCGGGTAAGCATCTTCGGTCAGGAGATTCCGGTGCGCGCCACGATTCACACTCTTGGCGGATTCTCGGCACACGCCGATCAGGCGGCGCTGCTCGCCTGGACCGGCGGTTTTCGGCGGCCACCGCGCCAGACATTCGTGGTGCATGGCGAAGAAAGCGCGGCACTCGCGTTTGCCGAGCGCTTGCAGGCCGAGCGCGGCTGGGCAGTGACGGTGCCCGAACCCGGCCAGACTGTTGAGTTGTAGCGCCTGATGGAATGTGGAGCTACGCGAAGCCCCTGTTTACTGTTGTTTCTGCAACGGAACTACCCCAAGAACAAACTGGTTGCCTTGCCGTCAATCGCTCAATAGCGCCACCGTCGTATTGGCCGTCGTTTTATCGATATCAAGTTGCACTTCGCAGTATTCGTTGTTTTCGTCGGCCGGCGTGGGATCGTCTGCGCAACTGCATCCGGCAATGATCCCATTGTAAAAGATGCCAGCCTTTACCCGGATAAAACCCCCCTCATCTGAAATGCTGAGGAACATTGCAGTGAGCTTGTTGCCCAGCGCATAACTGCTGGTTGACAATCCTTGCTGCAGTGGAAGCTGCCCGGCATCGATTTGTTCAATTTCCTTTTTGAGAATGCTCTCGAACTCGGGAGTCCCCCAGGCGCGCAGCGATCTGTTCAGTCTGATTGCCGGCTTACTCACGCTGCCACCCAAACGTCAGTTGCGCAGCGTCAGCAGGAAGATATTTTCCTGCAACCGGCTCAGGCCGCGCTCCCGGAAGCGCGGATTTTGTGCCAGTACGTCGAGTTGCGCCAACCGGCGTATCTTCGCGTGCTCGCGGTAGAGCGACTCCACTTCATTCACGGAAACCGCGAACGGCGGCCCCGGCATTTCCGGCTGGGGATAGTCGAAAGTAATGAGCAGAATTTGTGTTGCGGGCGGCAGGATGTTCACCAGATGGCGGGCATATCGCTCACGCATTTCCGGCGGCAGCGCGACCAGTGAGGCGCGGTCGTATACTGCGCCCACTTGCGCCAGAGCGCCTTTGCCCAAGTCGAAAAAATCGCCGCACAGGATGCGGATGCCACCCGCTTCATAGCGCGCGAAATTTTCGCCGGCAACGTGATGCGGGGCGCGGTCGTTTTCCTTGAAGAATGCCCGCACTGCAACGGCGCTCAGTTCGACACCCAGCACCGAATGTCCCTGCTCGCGCAGCCATTGCATATCGCGGCTTTTGCCGCACAGCGGCACGAACACTTCGCTGCCATTGGCAGGATGCAGTTCCTGCCAGTACTGGCGCAAATAGGGATTGGTCTCGTTCTGGTGAAAACCAATTTCTTCCCGCTTCCAACGCTCCAGCCAGAAATCTTTTTCCATTCTCATGCTCCACTCGGCGGTACGCATTTCCTCATTCGACAGCATACCCGATAGACTTCAGCGCATCAAAAATGTTCTGCGACAATTGCGCGTGTCCGGCGGCATTGGGGTGAAGCGGATCGCCCTTCATTTGCGGGTCGGAAAGAACGTCGGCAATCGCCTCCTCGATCAGTGGAACATCATATTCATCGGCTATCTGGCGGTAAAACTCGGCTGCAGACAGATTCTGAAAAACAGCCCCTGCGACACTTGGCTTCGGTGTTGCCAGCAGAACCGGCTTCGCTCCATGCGCCTTTATCATGGCAAGTATCTGTTCCAGATTGGCGATAGTCTCTGCCTGTGGAATATGACGCAGCATGTCGTTGCCCCCCAATGCCACCAGCACAAGAACCGGGTTGTGCTGCTCAAGAAGCGCCGGCAAGCGGCGCAAGGCATCGCTGCTGGTGTCGCCGCTGACACCCCCGTTGATGACCACCCAGCCGGTTCGATTCGCCAGCAGATCTGGCCATGCCTCTTCGGAGGCCACGCCAGCCCCGGCGGTCAGGCTATCTCCCAGCGCCAGAATCTGGCTGCCGGCAGGAAGCGCATCCTCCTTCGCCTTGCTGCCGCAGGCGGCAACAAGAACGATGGCGGCAACCAGCAGAATGGCGCGTTGAATAAACCCGAATAATCCGTTGGACAAGACCGAACCAAAAGGCCGTTCGTGGCGAGCTTGCCGAACCATGGGCGGGGGGTAATCAGTAATCAATGTGTCAACCTGCCGGCACTTCGACAGGCGAATGGACTGGTTCTGCGTTTGCATAGTGATATTCTGGCATTATTCTTACAGGTTGCCAGCATTGGCAGATAATCGGGGCAGACTATTCCACTCGCAAATGATTGCAGGAAAAAATAACGACCATGCAAGCCATGCCAAAAAAGACGCTACGCCTCGTGATTCATGGTCGCGTACAGGGCGTATTCTTTCGCGACTCGATGCGCCGCGAAGCGCAAAACCTATCGGTCGCCGGCTGGGTGCGCAACCGCAGCGACGGCACGGTGGAGGCCGCGGTGCAGGGCGATCCCGCCGGCGTGGATGCTATCGTGCGCTGGGCGCGGCGCGGCCCGGAGCGCGCGCAGGTGGAGCGGGTCGAGATCGAACCGCATGAGGGCAGCTACAGCAACTTCGAGGTCATCGGGTAGCGATGTGCATTCTGATATAGTCGTGCCAACCATCAGCCGCTAACGACCCAAAGCAGACTCCAAGGCTCAAACAAAAACAGTCAATCAACCGTGCGCTGCGAACTGCACCACCTTAGTGACACCGGAAAAATCAACATCCGTCGGCATCTCGAACAGGCAATGCCCCCCGCTCCGCGATGCCCACACCGCGCCAATCGCGCGCTTCTCTTCCGAATCCACGCTGTCGTAGCGATCTTTGCCTTTGTACTCGACCACCAACGCGCGGCCATCCATCAATTGGCAAACGAAATCGGGATAGAACCAGTCGCTGGAAGTTTGCAGCCGGAATGAAGTGGATTTTTGAGAAAGGTTGCGCACCCAGAATTTAACTTCCGGCAATCCATCGAGAAACTGCGCGCATTGAAATTCCTCGGTAAGCTCCCGGTTCTTTTTGAACTCGACGAGTTCGCCGGGCCTGGTTCCGAAGTAATGTTTCTGGAATTGGAAACCGCCTTCATAGAGCCAACTCGGCTCATAGCGCATGGTTTTGAAATTGATGGCGCGTTCCTCGCTGACTGCCAGCGCGGAATCGGGGAACAGCAATGACTGAAAGGCACTCTTGCGTTCGCCGTCGCGATGCCGGTGGATGCGATCTTCAATTTCATCACGCAGCCGATAGCGATCCAATGCCAGTTGGCCTATATCCGTGATCTCATACTTCGCCATCAAACCGCGCAACACTTTTCTGATGAACTCCGCCGATTCGCCCGCAGTAATGTCGTGGTGTTCAATCTCGCCATCGAGCCACGCGACCAAAGTCTCCAGCTTCCAATCGCTCGCACCGCCAAGTTGCAGCACTTGCTGGTGCAGCGTACCGACAAAATCAGCGCCCGGTGTTTCCTGCAGCACATTGGTCAGCACCTCGCCCTTTACGCCGACATCAACATAGCCCGCCTTTCCGGCAGGCCGTTGCAGAGGATTGTAATTGGGTGAAAGCGCCGCATCTTTTTCGCTCAACTTCCATCTGTGCTCGATCAAGAAAGTGCTCTCGAATTCAAACAGCAATCCATCCTCGCGCACGCACAGCAGCGGCACCTTGAAGTCAAAACCCTGTTCGTAAGGCGACGGTATTCGCGTCTTGCCGCTGCCACCGAAAGCCATTTCCGTTGCGCGCACCACTGCCACCATTTCAACGACCCGCGCCTGTGCTTCGGGAGTCTTCACGCAACTTTTCAGTCTCTCCGTTTCATCTTCGTCCAGCGGAACAAAGACCGTGATTTCGTGTGTATCGGCATTGAGATGTACCTTGCCGCCGAGTTCTGCAACCTGAACTTTTGCGACGGCAACATCCAGCTCATCGGGAGTAAATTTTACCGTCTTGGGCTGCACGCCCAGCGGCAGC
>JANLID010000349.1 GCA_024654105.1 Gallionella sp.
CGCGATTGGATGATGCGGAAATGAAAGCGCTCATGATTGACGCGGTGAACGAGACCTATCACTTTATTCAAGAACTATTCGATGAGGAGCGCGGAGGTGAGCTTCTTCTCAAATTGGCAGCGCAGGATCCAGCACCGGGCTGGGACGATCCAAAATAGGCAGCGCTATCTCGCCAACCCTCTGAAAGTAGGCGATCTCCTACGCCCGAATACTCCATCCAAGAACACCTCTGGTTGTTCAGCAACATTCTTGATGTGAATGCGACATTCACACAGCCAGCCAATTGCAACACAGATTCTGTGCATAATTCCCGCTGATGTTCTGATGGCAATGCGTACAATATAAAAATAGATGCCACGACTGGCATGGTTCCTAGCGGTGCAAAAAGTAGTCATTTTATTGTACGTTTTTAACTAATAGTTTCTTGTCTTCAATGTCATGTGCTATAGTTCGCCCCCTGATTTGGGAGCAGGATGTCGGGAGTTCGAATCTCTCCACCCCGACCAAGTTTGTCCCAACAAAAATTCAGATAGCCTCGAAAAAGAATTGTGCCCGTAGCTCAACCGGATAGAGCACCAGCCTTCTAAGCTGGGGGTTGCAGGTTCGATTCCTGTCGGGCACACCAGTGTCGGACAAGCAAAGTTCATAACCAGCGGCTTGCCGATGTCGTTTATCGGCTTAGCCGAATGGCTATAACCAATGACTTGCCCAGCGTATTGTGCTGGGTTAGTCAGATGGCTAGTAGTTTTATCAGTGTTCCATCGGTGGTGGCTGTAGCTCAGTTGGTAGAGTCCTGGATTGTGATTCCAGTTGTCGTGGGTTCGAGTCCCATCAGCCACCCCATACCTCATCGCCCTTGTTCACTTTTCCCCCGTATAATTGCGCGCAGGCCCGGGTCATTCTGGCTGCTGTGACATAAGAATAATTATGGGGGAGCGGGGTAATGAAGCAACTTCGATGTCGGCTGCGCATAGCCGTTTTATCAGTTGGCGTGATCTGCGGAAGTGCCTGTGCTGCCGACTATCCAAGTGAGAAAGACTATCTTCAGGAACTGCCTATCGTGCTGAGTGCCTCGCGTTTGTCCCAGCCGATTTCGGAGACACCCAATGCGATCACGGTGATTGATCGCGATATGATCGTGGCATCCGGCGCGCGCAATATTGCCGATGTATTCAAGCTGGCGCCGGGGATGTATGTGGGGTATGCGAGCGGGCACGCGCCTATCGTATCGTATCGCGGCCTCACGGATGAGTATGCGCGCAGAATGCAGGTGCTGGTCGACGGCCGTTCGATATACCTGCCGATATTCGGACAGGTGGACTGGGCGGAACTCCCGCTGGATATCGGCGATATTGAGCGGATCGAGGTGATACGCGGTCCATCGGCAGCTTCGCATGGCTCAAATTCCGTACAGGGCGTGATTTCCATTTTTACACGCCACGCTTCCGATGCGCACAAGGCAGAAGTTTCTACCAGACAGGGAAATGCCGGTGTCTCGGACGTTACGGCCCGTTTTGGTGGAGCGGGAGAGAGCTGGGATTATCGGGTGACACTGGCGTCGCGCGGCGACAGCGGATTTGATCCTTTGTCCGGTATTACTTCTATTCCGCTGAACGATAACAGTCGCACGCAATTGATCAATACCAGAATCAACTATCACCCAACTGGCAGTGACAGCCTTGACATTCGGCTCGGTTGTAGCGATTCCACGCGGCAGCTTGGAGATCTGGTCACGAAGCGGACTGCCAATGGGCTTTTTACCGGATTGCGCGATCAGAAGGCCGGCTCAGATTTTGAACAGCTTACCTGGCTGCGTACCTTTGCCGGGAATAGCGATCTCCAGCTCAATTACTACCACATAGGCCGGAATACGAAAGACCAGCGATACAGTACGCCTTGTGTTGATTGCGCTCCCACTGCCTTGAATTTGATCGCTTCCGGGAGCTATCCGCTTTTCGAAGATGCCGTCATTCACCGCCACGATCTTGAAATGCAGCATACGCTGAGCACTTCTCCCGATAATCGTGTGGTGTGGGGAATGGGGGCGCGCCATGACTCGGCAACCGCCCAAAATAATTTGCGCTATTCGCCAACGTGGCGGGAGTATCGTTTGTTTGCGCATGACGAGTGGCGCATTACTTCGGCAAGCCTTATCAATATCGGGGCGATGGCGGAAAAAAACGCACTGAGGCAAACACGCGTTTCGCCGCGCGTTTCATATAACCACCATTTGACTTCACGAGATACGCTGCGCGCGAGCATTTCGGTCGCCTATCGCAATCCCGAAATGACCGAAGAGCTGGGGAATCAATCTGCCCAGTTAAACAATGTGGGCGGCAAGCAATGGGCATGGCACAATATTTCAGCGGCTGGCGGGTTGGGTCCGGAAAAAACGATTGCCCGGGAAATCGGCTATATCAGGCAGTTGGATGAAGCCGGTTCAACCCTTGACGTCAGGGTCTTTCACGACCAGATCGGCGACATCATCTGGGTGGACCTCGCCGCCGACCCGAATTCGATCGTAACCCCGAGGAGCTTCCAGAGCGATTTCAACGCCTTTTACAGCGGGTTGGAAGGCACGCTCAATTACAAGTTGGGAACGCGCAGCAGACTGATCGTGAATTATGCGCACCAGGTTGCCGGTGCGAGCCCTTCACGTATTTCGCCAATAGCCGCGATCAATGCATCGCTGCAAAGTTATGCCTACAAATACCGCGAAACCGTGCCGCTTAATAACGCCAGTCTGTTGTTCTCCCATGATTTTTCAGGGGGCATGCAGCTCGGCATGGGGTTTTACCATATAGATCCGGTCCGCTCTCTGGATGCGGGAACCATGCAACCATTGACGCGCTATCTCGACTTGCGGGTGGCTCAACGCTTTGGCTCATGGCTAGGCAATGGAAAAAGATCCGGTAGCGGCGAAATCGCCTTGGTAGTGCAGAACGCGCTAAGTGACCATTATTTTGACTACAGCACGCAAACCAGAAACAAGCGGCGTGCCTATCTCACCGCAACGCTGGAGTTCTGAGGCTAGCCGCCGTGTTTCGCCAATTCGCCATCCTGTTGTTATCAAGTGCAACCGCGCTGCTGACAACTATAGTCCAGGCAGAAACACTGAGTGTCCGTCTGGTGATGAGCGACAGCACAACGCCTTATCAGCAATTCTCGGCCGCACTCGACAAGGCGCTTGTCGGAACTAACGCCAACGTCACTGTTATCGAGTCACGGGCTGGCACTGTATCGCAGTCTAATGACAGCGCGAAGATCGACTTGGTTGTTGCTGTCGGGGTGAAAGCGACGGAGCTTGCCATCGCCGATTTCAATGCGCCGCTGCTGAGCGTAATGATCCCCATAACCAGTTATGAAATGCTGCGCGAAAGAGGTTCATCGCGGCGTTTACCCAAGGCGATGTCAGCGATTTACCTCGACCAGCCCTGGGAACGGCAGTTGAATTTTATACAGGCTGCCATCCCCAATCGCAGCATGGTCGGCGTGCTGTATTCACCGAATACCACCATCGTTCTTCCTCGTTTGCCACAAGGAATGTCACTCAACGCCCAATCGGTTCGCTTGACCGAAAATCTGTTTGAAGCTCTGGAAAGTATTTTGAACCGCAGCGACGTGCTGCTTGTCGTTCCTGACAGCGAAATTTACAGCGGCAGTAACATACGTAACATTCTGCTGACCAGCTACCGGAAAAGGGTTCCGCTGATCGGTATCTCACAGGCATATGTAAATGCCGGTGCGCTTTGTGCCATTTTCTCCACGCCTGAACAGCTTGCTGAGCAAGCTGCCAAAACGATCATTTCATTTGCAGGTAACAGACAATTACCCGAGCCGCAATATCCCGAGTCATTCAGCATCGGCACAAACAATCAAGTCGCGCGTTCGTTGGGGATTGAAATGGCCTCGCCTGATGTAATACGTAAGCGCATGAAGGAAGCGGGAGAGGGCGGAAAGTGAAGCGGTACAGTATTCGCCAACAGGTCGCCTGGTTAACGTTTATCCCGTTGCTCATTATGGCTGTCAGCATGGAATCTTTTTTTCTGCATGACCGCTTTTCGGATATGGATGTGAATCTGCAGGAGCAAGGAGAATTGATAGCATACCAGCTCGCTGCAAGCAGTGAATATGGCGTGTTTTCAAATAATCTGGAATTTTTGCAAAGTATTGCCAACAGTTCGTTGAGTCAAACGGATGTGCGCAGAGCCATTATTTTGAATTCAGATCACAAGATATTGGTCAGCGCGGGTGAATTTTCCCAACACTTGAAGGATGAAATCGCCGGTCATATTCTGGCCACAAATGAACAGGTTAATCAGTCGTCCTTGGCATCTGTTGAAAAAATGGATGACGTGATCATCTTGCCGCCGTCGGCCAACAGTGGCGCGCACAGCTTGTGGCTTTATCGCGCAATTCTTCCTGCACAAATTGCCTTGGAGGAAGGCAGCGTGGGAACACAAATAAAACCGACAGGCGCAGTTATCGTGGAAATTAGCAAACTTCGTTATCAAAGACTCAAAGCACGAATGCTCTGGACGACGCTGCTCGCAACCGCCTTGTTTTTGGCGCTCGCTTGTTATCTGGTGTCTCTTGCCAGCCGCAGCATCACTCAACCGATCAGCAATCTCAGTAAAGCCGTGCAGGAGATAGGCGAGGGCAAGCTCGATACACGCATTTCCCTGTCAACGCGTGTGCATGAACTCTCCACTTTGGCGAAAGGATTAAACGAAACGACCGAAAATCTGCAGAAAGAGCGTGCGGAGTTGCAGTTCCGCATAGATGAAGCAACGCAGGCTTTGCGCGAAAAAAAGGAGGCAGCGGAACGCGCCAGCCAGGACAAAAGTCACTTTCTGGCAGTGGCCAGCCACGATTTGCGCCAGCCGCTGCATGCCCTGGGTTTATATATCGCCGAATTGCAGCGCAAAGTATCCGGCGCTGAACAACAGCACCTGGTCGGACGGGTGGAGCAGTCTGTCGAGGCGCTTTCCGCGCTGCTGAACGCCTTGCTCGATATTTCCAAGCTGGATGCGGGGACGATTGTTCCGCAACCGCAAATTTGCGCTGTAAGCGCTATACTGAACCATATTGTGGCAGATTATCAAATGCTGGCCGGAATCAAAAATATTCGCCTGGTTGTCCGGCCGTGTCCCGAATATGTCACCAGTGACCCGCAGCTTCTGGAGCGTATTCTGATGAATCTGGCAGGCAACGCGATACGTTATACCTCCCCGAATGGCTGTGTGATGATTGCATGCCGGCGCCGCGGGAATTTGTTACGCATCGAAGTGCGCGACAACGGGGTGGGTATTTCAAAAACCGATCAAAACAATATATTCCGTGAATTTTTCCAGGTGCCCCAACCACAGGCAGATATAAACAAAGGGCTGGGTTTGGGGTTGGCTATTGTAGACCGCCTGGTG
>JANLID010000168.1 GCA_024654105.1 Gallionella sp.
CTTCTAAGGCTGAAGTAGAGCGAGAGAAAAAGATTGCAGCAGGCATGCGAGTTGATTTGGAAGCAGACATGAAACGTCTTGGACTAGAGGTAGTTAAATGAGTTTAAACACGGTGAGTATTAATGACAGGCTCGGTCCCGGAGGTTTGGAGAATGTAGCCATTCTGGAGGAAGACACATCCGGCAACACGGTGCTGGTGGGGGCGGATGAAACGTTCCCATTAACATCAAACGGCCTATCAACAAAGCCAACAGGCAATCAAGCGCCGTTCAGAAACCACGCATCATCTAGCTACAACTTTATTGGCTATGACGCCGTGGCAGATACCGTATACGTCAACGACGCGACAGGCGGTCGCATCCTTCGCGGTACATCGTCGAACGCGTGGCAGACGCAGGCCGGCGTCACATGGTCCGCAACGCTTGGCGCAAGCGGCCCGCTGTCGTATCCGACCGATGTGACCTATCTGAATGTCAGGCGCATGGTTCGGTTCAAGGGTGATCTTTATCTGCTGGCAATGGCTACAACTGGTTCGCTGTGGGGCATTTGGAAATCCCCGGTAGGCACTGGCAACACGCATCTGTCATGGACTGGCCCGTTGCTTTCTTTTCAGTCACTTGCTACGGGGTTATTTACTTGCCTTGAGGCAGACGATGAATATATCTATGCGTGCGAATACACGAGCCAGGCATCGTTTACACCGAAGGTCTACCGTTCAGCAGATGGGGCGACTTGGGAAACCGTCATCGACGAAAGCGTTTCTGGTGTGGTGCGGCACTTTCACGCAATCGCCCCCGACCCATACAATCCGGGGCATGTTTATCTGACCTGCGGCGATGGCATTGCAAAGACGCTCCAGCGGTCCACAGACTACGGCGCGACATGGACAATCATCGAGCCATCATCGCAATGGCAGGCCGTCCAAATCTCATTTACCCCGGATCATGTTTACTTTGCTGGCGATTCGCAAAACGGCGTGGCATTCCGGCTGCATCGCACGACACTGGCGAAACAATGGTTGAGCCTCTGGCGCTGGGAGAATGTGCCGGTTACAGCGCCCGCTGCGCTGGGTGAGCAATATTATTTTAACGGCTGGTATGGCGTTGTGGACCCGTCAAACGGTGACTTCTACAGCAGTAATAATGACTCGTCCGCTGGGGGAAACACGCAGGGACTCTTTGTTACTCGCAGGGGCGAAATGCCGACGCTGTTGATTAAGCCTGGAGTGATCGAGGCCCCGACATATATCGCTGGCGGAGTCTTGTGGGCTGGCAAGTACCGCAAGGTGCTGAACTCATACTGACCCCACCCCCAATAACCACCCAGAGGTCGCAGCCTTTGGCTGCTCCCGAGCAGATAAAGGAGAAATAAAATTCCATTCATGACTAATGGTAAAAGGGATTACAAGAAAGAATTGCAGTGGGAACATACGAAAAAGAAGAAGAGGGTTTCTGAAAGAAGTGCAAGGAATGCCGCTCGCCGTGAAGCTGGCCTCAAAGTAGGCGACCCTCGTGAAGCAGACCATAAGAAACCTCTCTCCGAAGGTGGCTCCACTAAGAAGAGTAATGTACAAGTAATATCTCGCAAAGCTAATGCTGACAAAGAAGTAAGAC
>JANLID010000380.1 GCA_024654105.1 Gallionella sp.
TTCATCGGTGTTTATCCAGATTGGCTTTACGACAAGCTGCCGAACCCTGTCGATTACCATTCTTACACCGCAACCCATGTCATCTGGGCTTTGCAGATACTGCTGTTTGCCGCTCTGGGCTTCTTCATGCTGCGCAAGAAGCTCGGGGGACTGCGCAAGATTACTCTGGATCTGGACTGGTTCTACCGGAAGGGAGCAGCCCTTTTTATGCAGTTCGTGTACCGCGTGGTAGCCCCCATCGAGAACTGGTTTATTCAGGTGTACCGCCATGTGTTCCGCGGCAATCTGGTACTTGGCAAAAATGGGCTATGGCTTGACAAGAACGTTATTGACGGGGCCGTCAATGCCATTGCAGCTATGGTGGTGAAAGGGGCCGGCGCGCTGCGGCAGATACAAACCGGACAGCTCCAGCACTACGCCCTGGTTATGGTGGGATCACTGTTAATCCTGAGCCTTTATTCACTGTTCTGAGGTTATAGCGTGATACACGAATCCAATCTATTGAGCCTGCTTATAATTCTTCCGCTCCTCGGCGCGGTAATAATCGGCTTTGCCCCGCGCAATGATGAGTGGACACGCCGCATCGCCCTCGCTTTCACCTTGCTGGTTTTTGCCATCTCGCTTCCGCTGTGGTATCTCTTCGATACCTCTTCCCACGAAATGCAGTTCGTTACGCGGGTGCCATGGATACCCGCTTTCAACATCAACTACGCCGTCGGTGTGGACGGTATCAGTGTGCTGCTGGTACTGCTCACCACCCTGATTACCCCGATGTGCGTGCTCTGTTCATGGAAGGCCATCGATACCCGGGTCAAAGAGTACATGATTGCGATCCTGGTCATGGAGGCGATGCTGATCGGGGTCTTCGTGGCGCTCGATTTGTTCCTGTTCTTTGTCTTCTGGGAGGCGGAACTCATCCCGATGTTCCTTATCATCGGGGTGTGGGGTGGACAGCGCCGGGTATATGCCGCGTTGAAGTTCTTCCTGTATACGATGCTGGGAAGTCTCCCGATGCTGGTGGCGGTACTGGCGCTGTATTTCACCGGTGGGGAGACATTTGACATTCAGACGCTATCGCAGGGAGCATACAGCGCGACGTTCCAGTTCTGGGTGTTCTGGGCTTTCTTCCTGGCCTTCGCGATCAAGGTTCCGATGTTCCCGTTTCACACCTGGCTGCCCGATGCCCACGTCGAGGCGCCCACCGCCGGTAGCGTGATGCTGGCAAGCGTGATGCTGAAGCTGGGTACCTACGGTTTTCTGAGATTCAGCTTGCCGATCACTCCCGATGCGAGCCATGCTTTTGCGCCGATCGTCCTGATCCTTTCGTTGATTGCCATTATCTGGGGCTCATACATGGCGCTGGTGCAGACCGATCTCAAGAAATTGGTCGCCTACTCCAGCGTCGGGCATATGGGATTTGTTACGCTGGGAATATTCGTCTTCAACACACAGGGTATCGAAGGGGCAATTCTGCAGATGATCAACCACGGGATTACGACCGGGGCGCTGTTTCTTATGGTGGGCATGATCTATGAGAGAACCCACAGCCGGCTTATCTCGGATTGCGGCGGGCTGCGGATGACGGTGCCGATTTATGTGACACTGATGGCTATTTTTTCGTTTGCTTCCTTCGGGCTTCCCGGGACAAATGCGTTTGTCGGGGAATTCCTGGTACTGGTCGGAACTTTTAAATATAACCTGTTGGCTGGGGCAATCGCCATCGGCGGGGTAGTGCTTACCGTGGCCTACATGCTCTGGATGCTGCAACGGATTGTTTGGGGAGAAAATACCCGGAAGGAGGACGTGGTTGTTACCGACCTCAACGGTCGCGAGATCGCAACGTTACTGCCCTTGCTGGTGCTGGTCTTCTGGATTGGATTCCATCCGCAACCGTTCCTCGAAAGGATGCGGGCGAGCGTGGCGCATCTCGTGTCGGAGATGTCGTCGGTTCGCGACGTCCGGCATATTGAAGGGCTTAATGATGCAACGCTTCCGCAGATATTGGAGCGGAGGCCCCCGCATGCAGCGATGGAGAACATCGTCGCAGTGAACCGGACATTTGCGGACTCGTGCCGCGCATCGCCTTGTCAAATCTCTAACAAGGATCGGAAACAGACGCTATGAACTTTGTACTATCAGACTTGTTGCCGGTGCTCCCCGAGGTCTTCGCGCTGACCATGGCGTGCGTGATACTGATTGCGGATTTGTTGATCAGGCAAAATGGCAGGATGGTCACCTACCTGCTGGTGCAACTCACCTTGCTGGGCTGTTCCCTGATTATTGTCGGCACGCACGAAAACGGCGTGGTGTACGCCTTTCATGACATGTTCGTGGACGATCTGATGTCCGATATGCTGAAGCTTTTGACCTGTCTGGCGTTGTCCATGATGCTGGTATATTCGCGCCTATATCTCACCGCGCGCGGCCTGTTCACCGGCGAGTTCATGGTGCTGGTCCTGTTCGCTTTGCTCGGCATGATGGTGATGATCTCCGCCAACAACTTCCTCACCCTGTATCTCGGTCTGGAACTGCTCTCCCTGAGCCTGTATACGATTGTCGCCTTGCAACGTGATTCCTCCGTCGCCATCGAAGCCGCGATGAAGTATTTTGTGCTTGGCGCGCTGGCTTCCAGCCTGTTGTTGTACGGCATGTCCATGCTGTATGGCGCGACCGGCACGCTGGAACTGGGCGCGGTGACAGAGGCGATCCAGACCGGTGTGGCGGACAGGAATTTGCAGGTGTTTGGACTGGTGTTCGTGGTCTGCGGCCTGGCCTTCAAGTTCGGCGTAGTGCCCTTCCATATGTGGGTGCCGGACGTGTATCAAGGCGCGCCAACCGCCGTAACCATGCTGATCGGCTCGGCTCCCAAGCTTGCCGCATTTGCCTTTGCCACGCGCATTCTGGTTGAAGGTCTGCAACCCTTGGTGCAACACTGGTCGGGCATGCTGATTATTCTTGCGATTGCTTCGATGGCGCTCGGCAATATCACCGCGATTGCACAAACCAACCTCAAGCGCATGTTTGCTTACTCCACCATTACCCACATGGGATTTCTGATGCTTGGTTTATTGAGCGGCAGCATCGAAGGTTATGGAGCGTCGATGTTCTATGCCGTGGTGTACGTGCTGATGTCGCTGGGCGCGTTCGGCATGATCATGCTGCTGTCGCGCGCAGAAGGGTTCGAGGCCGATACCCTCAACGATTTCAAGGGGCTCAGCCGGCGCAGCCCGTGGCTCGCCTTCATGATGCTGCTGCTGATGTTTTCCATGGCCGGCGTGCCGCCCACGGTCGGTTTTTACGCCAAATTTTCCGTGCTGAATGCCGTCGTGCATGCGGGACATATCTGGCTGGCCGTCGTTGCGGTACTGCTCTCGTTGATCGGCGCGTTTTATTATTTGCGCATCGTCAAGCTGATGTATTTCGACCCGCCGGAAAGCCATGTCCCGATTACTGTTAGCTCCGACACCGCGCTGCTGATCAGCGTCAACGGCCTGGGCGTGTTGCTGCTTGGTTTGTTGCCTGGTGCGCTGATGGCAGTCTGCGCCGTGTCGGTGCAGCAATCTTTACTGTTGCGCTAACCCGGTTTGGAATGTGGTTACGCCAGAACTCCCGCCGTGTGCGGGAGTTTTGCTTGTGTGCCGAAAAAATTCACCAAACGTGGCAAAATGCGCTTATCCGTAAAACAGTGAGGGTGTGAGATGGAAGCATATTGGGTATGGTGGCTGGCTGCGGTGGTGCTGGTGATCGCCGAAATGTCCAGTGGTACGTTCTATTTGATCGCCGTGGCATTCGGCTTGGCAGTTGCCGGGCTGGTTGCGTATCTGGGTATGGCGTGGGGTGGGCAGGCCGCTGTTGCGGCATTGCTGTGTTCGGTCAGCGTGGTGGGGATTTTTCGCTGGAAGCAGCAGCACACCAAATCGCATGAACAGGCCAACCTTGCTTATGACATCGGGCAGGTTGTGCATGTCGCGCAGTGGCCGGATGAGCGCCATGCCCGAGTCAGCTATCGCGGCGCCGAATGGGATGCCGAACTGGCAAAAAATGCCTCACCCGATCCAGCCCGGCAGAAATGGCGCATCAAGGAAATCGTCGGTTCACTTTTAATCATCGAGTAAGACCCGCAAGGGGCACCCGGTTGAGTGCCGATTGCATCGTAATCACTTTAACGCAGGGAGAAAAAACATGGATATGTTCGTCATTGCATTGGGATTCTTCGCTGTCATTCTGGCATATCAGACGATCAAGATCGTGCCGCAACAAAATGCCTGGGTGATCGAGCGGTTCGGCAAATACAACAGGACACTGGAGCCCGGCCTGAACATCGTCATCCCGTTCATGGATCGCGTCGCCTATCGTCACCGCCTCACCGAGTTTCCCATCGACATCGCCCCGCAGGTCTGCATCACGCGCGACAACACCCAGGTGCAGGTGGACGGCGTGCTGTATTACCAGGTCACCGACGCCGCGCGCGCCAGCTATGGCACCTCGAATTATCTCGCCGCCATCACCATGCTCGCGCAAACCGCGCTGCGTTCGGAATGCGGCAAGCGTGATCTGGATAAGCTGCTGGAAGACCGCGATGCGATCAATCGTACCGTGGTATTCGCGCTGGATGAAGCCAGCCCGAACTGGGGAGTGAAAGTGCTGCGTTACGAGATCAAGGACATCACTCCGCCGCAACAAGTGCTCGCCGCGATGCAGAAGCAGATCACCGCCGAGCGCGAAAAGCGCGCGCTGATCGCGCAATCTGAAGGCAAGAAACAGGAGGAAATCAACCTTGCTGAAGGCTCGATGACTGCTTCGATTCGCGAGTCGGAAGGCACTCGGCAAGCCGCCATCAACAACGCACAGGGCGAAGCTGAAGCTCTGCTGCTGGTCGCCAACGCCACCGCCGAATCGATCAAGGTGGTCGCCAACGCGATACAAAGCGAAGGCGGACTGATCGCCGTCAATCTCAAAGTTGCCGAAAGATTCGTCGATGCCTTCGGCAACATCGCCAAGCAGGGCAACACCATGATCCTGCCCGGCAACGCCGCCGACATCGCCGGGCTGGTCGCCACCGCGATGCAGGTAGTGAAAAAGAGTTGATGCAGGAACACGGCTCATACGTTCAACATTGCCCTGATGAATGATGCCTTGCTTGCTGAAGCACTGAATGGCGATTGCCATTCGGCCTTGCTGGATCACGCCGCGCTGCAACACGTGATGCAGACGCAAGGCGGGGTATGGCATGGCCTGGTGATGGAGCGCTGCCAGCATTTGTTCGCCGATGTGCCGGTGTTCATCGCGGTCGCGCAGATGCGGCAGATGCGCGAAGTGATCGATGCGGTGGAGCGGGTGGTAAATAACGGAAAGTGGGGAGTGGGAAGTGGGGAGTGGATGCAGCGCTCCGCCAAAGGCGTATTTTTCGGCTACGACTTTCACCTGAACAGCGACGGCGCCCACCTCATCGAAATCAACAGCAACGCGGGCGGCGGATTCCTGAATGCGCTGCTGCTCGACAGCCAGCGCGAAGCCGGATGGCCGGGCGCAGCGGTGGCGCAAGCGAATCTCGATCAGGTGTTCCTCGAGATGTTCCGCAACGAGTGGCGGCTGGCGCGCGGCGAGGCGGCGCTCCGTAGCATCGCTATCGTGGACGAACATCCGGAAGCGCAATACCTGTATCCAGAATTCCTGCTGGCGCAGCGCATGTTCGAGCGCGCCGGGGTTGCGGCTTATATTGCCGACCCTGCCGCGTTGCATTCGCGCAGCGATGGGCTCGGCCTGTATCTTGGATCTTCCGGTGATGGACAGAAGATCGATCTGGTGTACAACCGCCTGACGGATTTTTCCTTGCGGCAGCATCTCGTATTGCGGCAGGCGTATCTGGATGACAGTGTGGTGCTGACGCCCGATCCAGCGCACTATGCCCGCTACGCCGATAAGAGCAACCTGGCGCAACTGACTGATGCGGAAACGTTGCGCGCGCTCGGCGCAAGCGAAGCTGACCTTGCCACCTTGCAGGCGGGGGTGCCGCATACCATCATCGTGTGTCCCGAATTGGAAGAAATGTTGTGGCAGGAACGCAAGCAATGGTTCTTCAAGCCGGACAGCGGCTACGGCAGCAAGGGCGCATATCGCGGCGCGAACCTTACGCGCCGCGTGTTTGGCGAAATCATGCACGGCGGCTATGTCGCACAGCGCATGGCCGCACCCGGCGAGCGCATGGTTTGCGTGGAGGAGAGCGAAGCGCAGCCGCTCAAGTACGACGTGCGCTGCTATGTCTACGACGGGCAGTTGCAATTGGTCGCGGCGCGGCTCTACCAGGGTCAGACCACCAATTTCCGCACGCCGGGCGGCGGCTTCGCGCCGGTGCGTGTGTTGGGATAGAATGCGGCCATCTTTGCGGGCCAACCCATCATGACGCTTTATGCTTTTCTTGCGGTAGGAATCGGCGCGGCATGCGGCGCATGGCTGCGCTGGGGCTTCGGACTGTGGTTCAACCCGGCGCTGCCGGAATTGCCGCTCGGCACGCTCGCCGCCAACCTGGTTGGTGGCTATCTGATCGGGCTGGCAATCGCTTTCTTCGTGCAGCACCCAACGCTGTCGCCGGAATGGCGGCTGCTTATCATCACCGGTTTTCTCGGCGGGCTGACCACTTTTTCCACCTTCTCGGCGGAGACCGTCACCTTGCTGTTACGCGGGCAGTATGCCTGGGGTGCAGGCATCATCGCGGCGCATCTTGGTGGTTCCCTGCTGATGACGGTGCTGGGTATCCAGACTTTTAAATGGCTGCAAAATTAGGAGGATGACGATGAATCAGCTAACTTTTTATGTTACCGAAAAACAGCATCACGCTGGCAGAACTCTGTACGAATGGCTGCTGGAAGAGGCCAGGGAGCTCGGCATCCTGGGAGGTTCGGTATTTCGCGCCATTGCCGGGTTCGGGCGGCACGGCAGGTTGCATGAGGAGACTTTTTTCGAGCTTGCCGGAGAACTGGCGGTGAAGGTCGAATTCATTCTGGACGACAATCTTGTCGAGCAGATCCTGCAACGAGTGCATGCGCAAAGCTTGAATATTTTTTATGTGCGCTACAAGGTTCAGTCGGGGATTGTTTGAAAGGAGGGTAGCGCCATGAGTCAATCGATTTCAATGCGGTTGCCTGTAGCGGCGCTGGCGTTGCTGCCGTCTTTTGCATATGCGCATGTCAGCATTGCAGAGGCTGGCGGCTTTCTGCATGGCCTCATGCACCCGGCCAGCGGTCTGGATCATGTCTGCGCGATGCTGGCGGTCGGGCTGTGGGCGGCGCAGACGGGCGGACGTTCCGTGTGGGCAGTGCCGCTCACCTTTGTCAGCGTGATGGCGTTGGGCAGCGTATTGCCGATACTGGGTATCGGTCTGCCATTTGTCGAGCAGGGCATTGCGTTGTCTGTGTTGCTGCTGGGCGTATTGATCGCCGCAACGGTGCGTCTGCCGCTCTGGCTCGGCAGCGCCATGGTTGGACTGTTCGCGTTATGGCACGGCCACGCGCACGGCGCCGAGATGCTGGAACTGGCTTCAGGCGCCGAATATGCGTTCGGATTCGTGCTGATGACGGCGTTGCTGCACGTCATCGGCATTGCGTTTGGCTTGAGGATGCAACGGCTGGCGCGCGAACGTGTCATCCATGCGGTTGGCACAAGTATCGCGCTGTGCGGGATATATTTGTCGGTAGTGTAACGACGGGAGGCTGTAATTCCATTTCTCTTTCAAAACAGGAAAATAGGGGACACCCATTAGCCGGCCCCTGTCAAGCGAGCAAACGATTCCATGGCGGCGCCAGCCGCCGGTTTTCAATCTCTTCCTACTCCGCTTGCAGTTGCTGATCACGCCCGTTTTTTCATTTATTGGCTGCGACGAATCGCGCCAGACACCCATCAGGATCAAGCGAGCGGCGATGTTACTGCCTTCGCCCTGGCGGCCTTTGCCGCCCCAGAAAAACGTTGGTGCCGCACCGTGTCCAATGGGTTAATCACAGACCCGTGGTTGCCGATATTTTGGCGCCAATCCCTTGCTGGCTCACGTTGCGGGCGATCCGCTTCTACTGCAAATCGGTGACGGCGGCACGGCATCCCATTCAGACCAATTGGCTGTCGCTCCAGTCCCCTAATCCGGGCTTGCCGGTCGCCGTCGAAACTCATACGAAGCAACGCTTCACGTCAAACGGTTTTTTCTCCTTCAGAATGTGGAAGCATGCCCGCGCCAGTTTGTGCGCCAGCGCCTTGATCGCCACCACGTTGTTCGTCTTGGCCTTCTTCCTTTCGTAGAAACGTTTCGCCTCCGGGCTGTAGCGTAGCGCGAAGTTGGCCGCCTCGACAAACGCCCAGGCAAGATATTTGTTGCCGTTCTTGGTGTTCCCTTCGCCTTTTTTCTTGCCATTGCTGGTATGCCGACTATCGACACAGCGCGCGTAGGAGGCAAAGTTGCCGGCAGCGGCGAAGCGCTCGATCGGTCCCGTTTCCAGCAGAATCGTGGTCGCCAGCACTTGGCCGATGCCCGGTGTGCTGGTGAGAAGGCTGTACTCCGCCCGCGCCCTCACACTTTCCTGCAAGCGCTTTTCCAGCAGGTCGATCTGCGCGGAAAGTGTCGTGATAACCGCCACGTTGGCCTTGATGGCCAGTGCCACATCGGCCGACAGCGGCATCTGATCGACATTCTCGACGGTCAGTTGCTTGACCTGGTTGCTGCTGAACCGCGCGCCGAGCTGGCGGGCAGTGATGTTCTCGACGGCGAGGATGTGGGCGGTGCGGCTGCGCACCAGTTGCATGCGCTTTCTGGCCAGATCGCGCACGGTGCGCTGTTCCGGTGGCAGGATGGTGCCGGTTGGCAGGATGCCCAGCCGTAGCAGGTGCGCGAGGTGGCGCGCATCGGTTTCGTCGCCGCTGTG
>JANLID010000389.1 GCA_024654105.1 Gallionella sp.
TTTCGGCGATGGCCTTGGGCGTGCGTATTCCCGCCACCACGTCCTCGCCTTGCGCATTGGTTAAATATTCGCCGTAAATCACGTTCTCACCGGTGCCGGGGTTGCGCGTAAAACCCACGCCGGTGCCGGAATCATTGCCCATATTTCCGAACACCATAGTGCAGATATTGACTGCCGTGCCATAGGCTTGATCTTTGGTGATCCTGAACTGCTTGCGGTAATCCACGGCGCGCTTGCCCATCCACGAGCCGAACACCGCGCCCACCGAAACCTCCAATTGTTCATAAGGATCTTGCGGGAATGGCTTGCCGGTGCGTTGCTGAATAATGGCCAGAAATTCACCAGTCAACTCCTTGAGATGCTCGACGCTTAAATCCACGTCCAGAGGCGCGCCGTATTTGCGCTTGATTGCGGCCATGCGTTCGTCAAAATGCTCGTCGCCGATGTTGAGCGCGATCTTGCCGAACAACTGGATGAAGCGGCGATAAGCGTCATAGGCAAAGCGTGCATTGCCGGTTTGCTTGATCAAACCCTTGAGCGAAGTTTCGTTAAGGCCGAGATTGAGGATGGTGTCCATCATGCCCGGCATGGACATGGACGAGCCGGAACGCACCGAGACGAGCAGGGGATTCGTGCCGCTGCCGAAACCCTTGCCGGTCTTCTTTTCAAGCTCCAGCATGAAAACCTTGATTTCCGCCATCAAGCCATCCGGCAATTTATTTTTTTCCAGGTAGGCATTGCACGCATCGGTGGTGATGGTAAAACCGGGAGGAACATTCAAACCGATCTGCGTCATTTCACACAGATTCGCGCCCTTGCCCCCCAGCAGCATCTTGTTCTTGCCATCTCCCTGTTCAAATGAATAAATGTATTTTTTGCTGTTAGCCATGATGCTCCCTCATCTAAAAATTTCGATCCGGCTGCGTAGGGTGGGCACATTCTTTGCCCCGAAGGAGTTCTCGCACCCTTTGGGTGTGCCCACCGTTCTTTCGCGTGGGCAGATGGAACCTGCCCACCCTACACACCCTGATTATGCTTCCGCTGGTTTTTTCCTGGCATCCGTCTCGGCGCCACCGCCGGAACCACTCGCCATCTGCTCATAAATCGCGTAGCGCTTCTGTAGTTCGTTCTCGTAGGACGCTGCCAGCGCTTCCCCATTTTCGCCATTCAGACTCTTCACCAGACCGCGGAAGCGCGGTTCGTTTTGAATGAATTCGCGGTAAGCCACGGACGGCTTCTGCGAATCCAGCGCGAGCGGATTTTTTCCTTCCTGCTCGCGGCGCGGGTCGTAACGGTACAGCGGCCAGTGGCCGGTGCTGACCGCCAGCTCCTGTTGCTGGTGCTGCTTGCTCATGTCGTAGCCGTGCTCGACGCAGGGGCTGTAGGCAATGATTATCGACGGGCCGTCGAAAGATTCGGCCTCGATGAAAGTCTTCAGCGTATGGATGTCCTTCGCGCCGTAGGCGACATGGGCGACGTAAACATGCCCGTAGCTCATGGCAATCAACCCCAAATCCTTCTTGCCGGTCGGTTTGCCGTCGGCGGCAAATTTAGCAATGGCGCCGCGCGGCGTAGCCTTGGAACACTGCCCGCCGGTATTGGAATAGACTTCGGTATCGAGCACCAGAATATTGACGTTGCGACCTGATGCCAGCACGTGATCCACGCCACCAAAGCCGATGTCGTAGGCCCAGCCGTCGCCGCCGAATATCCACACGCTCTTCTTCACCAGATATTCTGCAAGACTTGCCAGTTGCCGTGCCTCGGGGGTATTGATGCCAGCCAGCACTTTGTTCAGTTGTGCGACGCGGTCACGTTGCGCGAAGATACCCGCTTCGGCTGACTGGTCGGCTTTGAGGGTGGAATCGGCCAAATCGGCACCGACACGATCTTTCAACTTCGCCAGCAATTCAGCGGCATGTGCGGCATGCTTGTCGATGCTGACGCGGAAACCCAGGCCGAATTCGGCGTTATCCTCAAACAGCGAGTTTGCCCAGGCCGGGCCGCGCCCTTCGGCATTCTTGCTGTAGGGAGTGGTAGGCAGGTTGCCGCCGTAGATCGAAGAGCAGCCGGTGGCGTTGGCGATCACCATGCGGTCGCCGAACAACTGGCTGGCAAGGCGGATATAGGGTGTTTCTCCACAGCCGACGCAGGCCGTCGGAAACTCGAATAACGGTTGCATCATCATCGCGCCCTTGATGGTGGAGGTGCGCAGTTTGGTGCGGTCGAATTCCGGCAGGCTGAGGAAGAACTCGAAGTTCTCCTTTTCCTGCTCGGCCAACGGCACGATGTCGCGCATGTTGAGCGCCTTGTAGTTAGGATCGGTCTTGGAAATTGCAGGGCAGATGTCCACGCACAGCCCGCAACCGGTGCAATCTTCAGGCGCCACCTGGTAGCTGACGTGCATACCCTGCTCGAATTCCTTGCCCTTGATCTGGATGTGCTTGAAGGTCGGCGGCGCATTCTTGGCCAATTCTGCGGGGAACACCTTGGATCGAATGGCGGTGTGCGGGCAGACGAACGGGCACTTGCCGCAGTAGATGCACAGCTCTTCGTCCCACACCGGGATTTCCAGCGCCAGCTTGCGCTTGTCCCAGATTGCGGTGCCAGTAGGCCATGTGCCATCGGCGGGGAATGCCGACACCGGCAGCAGATCACCACGTCCGGCCATCATCTCGGCGGTCACGCGCTTGACGAATTCCGGCGCATGAGTGCCCACCGGATCGGGCATCTCGAATTTGCTGGTAGCCGCTGCGGGAATTTTTATCTTGTGCAGGTTGGCGAGAGTTTCATCAATCGCTTTCCAGTTGGCTTCCACGACATCCTTGCCCTTCTTGCTGTAGGATTTTTCGGCGGCGGACTTGATCTTCTCGATCGCCAGTTCGCGCGGCAGCACGCCGGAAATGGCGAAAAAGCAGGTCTGCATGATGGTGTTGATACGGCTACCCATGCCGGTTGCCTTGGCGATGGCATAAGCGTCGATCGCGTAGAACTCGATTTTTTTGTCGATGATCTGCTGCTGCATTTTGCGCGTCAGCAGATTCCACACCTTGTCCGGCGCTGTCTGCGTGTTGAGCAGGAACACCGCACTTTCGGCAGCGGCATCCAGCATCTCGTAACGATCCAGAAACACCGGCTGATGGCAGCCGATGAAGTTCGCTTCATTTTTTCCGATCAGATAGGGAGAACGAATCGGCTTGGGCGAAAAACGCAGGTGGGAAATTGTCACCGCGCCCGCTTTTTTCGAGTCATAAACAAAATAGCCCTGGCCGTAGAGCTCGGTTTCCTCACCCATGATCTTGATGGTGTTCTTGTTGGCGCCGACCGTGCCATCCGAACCCAGGCCGTAGAACATGCAACGGTTCACGCCACGGCTGGCATCGTTGCGGAAATGTTCATCCCATTCCAGGCTGCTATGGGTGAGGTCGTCGATGATGCCGACGGCGAAATGGTTTTTCGGCTGTTTCTTTTTCAGTTCATCGAACACGCTCTTGATCATGCCCGGCGTGAATTCCTTGGAGGAAAGGCCGTAGCGTCCGCCAACCACGCGAGGCATGGTGGTGTATCTGCTAGCACCGGCTGTGAATTCTTCTGCAATCGCCGTAACCACGTCTTTATACAGCGGCTCGCCATCCGCTCCCGGCTCCTTGGTTCGGTCAAGAACGGCAATGCTTCTGGCAGTGACAGGAATCGCCTTGAGCAGTTCAGCGGCAGCGAAGGGGCGATACAGGCGAACTTTTATCGCTCCAACCTTCTCG
>JANLID010000394.1 GCA_024654105.1 Gallionella sp.
GGGGATTTTCTCGGGAGAGGGGCTGGGGGTGAGGGAGAAAGCGTTGAACGAACATCACCTTCGTTGCCATCATCAATCTCGATCCTGCCGCGCAACGGATAGCCCGCCTCCACCGCCTGAATTTCGGAGAGCAACGTCTGCTCACCATGCGCCACCATGCTCAGAAATGTATGGCTAACCACTGTTTTCAAATCGCGTGCCTGCGCCATCTTGCGGTAGGCAGGCGGCAGCGGGCGCGTCGAAACAATGCGCAAGTCCGCGCCGATCAGGCTGGTCGCTTCCTGCTGCAACGCCTGCCGCACACGGTCGGCGAACAGTCCGACGGTGGCGAGGCTGCCCACCGCCAGCACCAGCGCCAGCAGCAGCACGCGCCACTCCCCGGCACGCCAGTCGCGGCGCAGCAGGTTGAGGGAGAGGCGGAGGAGGTTCATGCCCGCTTCCCTCGCCCGTTTACGGGATAACCAGCGACTCGGGCATCATTTTTTAATTGGCTGACCGAATGGCTATAACCAATGACTTGGCGGCTTGCTGCCTCAGTGAGATGACTATTAGATTTTTTGCCGGTTGTTCTATCAGAGGGGATAGGAGAGAGGGCGTTGCGGGAGAAGGCATCCTGCATGGCTCGTGCGACAACCCCTTGATACGGGATTTGATTCTTCAGCGGCATATTCTCAAAATCATCAATTAAAATCCTGGGACGCGCTCAAAAGCCAAGTGCAACATTATATAGAGAGGATAATGTTGCATGGGGAGAATCTACAAGCAGTTGAGTATTGAAGAACGGACGATGATTCAGGCACAGCTATCGATGGGGCACCAACCCGGACAGATTGCGTGCTACAAAACCGGACAGATCAAAAACTCGCAACAGAAAGAAAGTTTATCGTTGAGGAAAAGGCTCGATTAATGCTAGAATGCGCGCCGCTTCGGAATAGGCCGAGGTAAATTTCCCGCTCGCGCAAGTTAGGGTGCCCGGTATGGGTCAGGCTGGCGAGCGGTAGTTTTAACCCTTACGATTGGAGTAATCATGGCTATAACTATGCGTCAAATGCTGGAGGCCGGTGTTCATTTTGGCCATCAAACCCGTTTCTGGAATCCCAAGATGGCACCGTACATCTTTGGCCACCGCAACAAAATTCACATCATCAACCTGGAAAAAACCGTCGCGATGTTTGCCGAGGCCGAAAAATTCGTGCGCAAACTGTCGGCGAAGAAGGGCGCTATCCTGTTCGTGGCGACCAAGCGTCAGGCGCGTGACATTCTGCAAGAGGAAGCGGTGCGTGCGGGTTCGCCGTTCGTGAATCATCGCTGGCTGGGCGGTATGCTGACCAACTACAAGACTGTGCAGCAATCCATCAAGCGCCTGCGCGAACTGGAAGCAATGGTTGTTGATGGTACGAATGAAAAAGTTTCCAAGAAAGAAGCGCTGATGATGAAGCGCGAATTGGAAAAGCTGGACCGCAGCCTGGGTGGCATCAAGGATATGAATGGCTTGCCGTCCGCGTTGTTCGTCATTGACGTGGGCTATCAGAAGGGCGCTATCGTCGAGGCGCAAAAACTGGGCATTCCGGTGATTGGTATTGTCGATACCAATAATTCTCCGCTTGGTGTGGACTACATCATTCCGGGTAACGATGACTCCACACAGGCGATTCGCCTGTATGCCCGCGGCATTGCCGATGCAGTGCTGGAAGGCCGTGCGCAAGCCCTGAACGAATTGGTCGAGCAGGTTGCCGCAACCGAAGAACAAGCCGCGTAGGTCGGAAAACGAGCGTAGCGAAGTTTCGAGCTTGCGGCCAAAGCGTAGCGCCTTCCGACGGGTAGTGGTCAATGCAACCATGCGGCGGATAGCTTTGCATAGCCATCTGACTAGGCCGTCAAAAAACGACGGACAAGTCATTGGTTAACGCTGTGCTCATCCGCCCTACAGCACTAGACGCACAAAGGGGCGCAAGCCCCTTTTTTACATGTTTTTTTTTGGAGTTTGATGATGGCGGGAATTACTGCAAGCATGGTCAAGGAACTGCGCGAGGCGACCGGCCTCGGCATGATGGAATGCAAGAAGGCGCTGGTCGAGTGCAACGGCGATTCCAAGGCGGCGGAAGAACAATTGCGCATCAAGAGCGGTGCGAAGGCGAGCAAGGCTGCATCACGCGTAACTGCAGAAGGCATGGTCAGCACGTTCATCGCGGCGGACGGCAAGACCGGCGCGGTGGCGGAAGTAAACTGCGAAACTGATTTTGTGGCCAAGAATGACGACTTCAAGGCGTTCGCGAAAAATGTCGCCGAAACGGTGGCGAAGAACGACCCAGCCGACATTGAAGCCTTGTCAGGCACGGTGATCGCCAATGGCTCCGGCACTGTGGAAGAGACCCGCAAGGCGCTGGTGATGAAGCTCGGCGAGAACATTGCCGTGCGCCGTTTCGCGCGTTACGCGACCACGGCCGGCAAGCTGTCCAGCTACTTGCACGGCAGCAAGATCGGCGTGCTGCTGGACTTCGCCGGCGGTGATGAAGCACTGGGGCGCGATATTTGCATGCATATTGCGGCGAGCAAGCCAAAGTCGATCGACGCTTCCGGCGTGAACCGGGAAGAGATCGAGACTGAACGCCGCATCGCGATCGAAAAGGCGCGCGAAGGCGGCAAGCCGGAAGCGATGCTGGAGAAGATCGCCGATGGCACGGTGCAGAAATTCCTCAAGGAAGTGACGCTGCTGGGGCAGGTGTTCGTCAAGGCGGAAGACGGCAAACAGACCATCGAGCAATTGCTGAAAGGCAAGGGTGCTTCGGTGACCGCGTTCCAGATGTTCGTGGTGGGCGAGGGCATCGAGAAGAAGGTTGAAGACTACGCGGCGGAAGTGGCCGCGACCATAGCGGCAGCCAAGGGCTAATTATCATGAGCGCGCCCGCCTATAAACGCATCCTGCTCAAACTGTCGGGCGAAGCCCTGATGGGCGACGACAGCTACGGCATCAACAGCGAGGTGATCGGGCGCATCGTCGGCGAGATTGCGGAAGTGGTCGGGCTGGGCGTGGAAGTGGCGATCGTGATCGGCGGCGGCAATATTTTTCGCGGCGTGGCTCCGGCCGCGGCGGGGATGGACCGGGCGACCGCCGATTACATGGGCATGCTGGCCACGGTGATGAATGCGATGGCGTTGCAGGACGCGATGAAGCGCGGCGGGCTGGATTGCCGCGTGCAGTCGGCATTGAATCTGGAGCAGGTCGCCGAGCCGTTCATTCGCGGCAAGGCGCTGCGTTATCTGGAAGATGGCAAGGTGGTGATTTTCGCGGCAGGCATCGGCAGCCCGTTCTTTACCACCGATACCGCTGCCGCGTTGCGCGGCGTGGAAATGGCCGCCGAGGTGGTGATCAAGGCCACCAAGGTGGACGGGATTTATACCGCCGACCCGAAGAAATATCCCGATGCAATCCGTTACCAGAGCCTGAGCTTTGACGAGGCGATCGGCAAGAATCTCAAGGTGATGGATGCCACGGCATTGACGCTGTGCCGCGACCAGAAGCTGCCGATCATCGTGTTCAGTATTTTCAAGACAGGCGCACTGAAGCGCGTAGTGATGGGCGAAGGCGAAGGAACATTGGTACGCTGTGATTGATTTGGGAGATTAACCATGATTGCGGAAATCAAAAAAAATACTGAACAAAAAATGCAGAAATCGCTGGAGGCGCTGAGGGCGGACCTGGGCAAGGTGCGCACCGGGCGCGCGCACACCGGTTTGCTGGATCACGTGATGGTGGATTACTACGGCAGCCCGACACAGATCACTCAAGTGGCCAACGTAACATTGGTTGACTCGCGTACTATCGGCGTGCAGCCGTGGGAAAAGAATATGGTCGGCCCGGTGGAACGCGCGATACGCGATTCCGATCTGGGGCTGAACCCGGCTACCAACGGCGAACTGATCCGCGTGCCAATGCCGATGCTGACCGAAGAGCGCCGGCGCGATTTAATCAAGGTAGTAAAGTCCGAAGGCGAGGACACCAAAATCGCAGTACGCAACATTCGCCGCGATGCCAACAATACCCTGAAAGAAGCGCTCAAGAAAAAAGAGATTGCCGAGGACGAGGAGCGCCGCATGCAGGATGAGGTGCAAAAATTGACAGATCGTTTTGTCGCCGAAATCGACAAGATGCTGGCGGCCAAAGAAGCTGACCTGATGGCGGTTTGACATCAGGATACAGGATTCAGGATTCAGGAATCAGGAATCAGAACCCCAGCACACTGCTATGAAGACTGACTCCCGTATCCTGAATCCTGAATCCTGAATCCTGAAAATGGCCTTATTCCAAAGCTCCACCAGTATCATTCCCGACGCCCCTGCCGTGCCGCGCCATATCGCCATTATCATGGACGGTAACGGGCGTTGGGCGAAACAACGTTTTTTGCCGCGCGTAGCCGGGCATCAGCGCGGGGTGGAAGCGTTGCGCGAGGTGGTGAAGGCCTGCCGCAGTTTGGGTGTGGATTACCTGACCGTGTTTGCGTTCAGCAGCGAAAACTGGCGGCGCCCCGCTGACGAAGTTTCCTTCCTGATGTCGCTGTTCCTGAAAATACTGGAGCGCGAAGCCGCCAACCTGCATGAAAACAACATCTGTCTCAGAATCATCGGCGACCGTAGCCGCTTCGGCAACGAGCTTCGGCAAACGATGCGAAAGGCCGAGCAACTTACTGCCGATAATAATGCACTGACACTGACCATCGCCGCCAATTATGGCGGACGCTGGGACGTGATGCATGCGGTGCAAGCCATGCTCAAGGATCATCCGCAACTGGCACAAGGCTTCACGGAAGAGAATTTGTCGCCCTATCTTTCGATGAGCGACGCGCCCGAGCCGGACTTGTTCATCCGCACCGGCGGCGAGCAGCGCATCAGCAATTTCATGTTGTGGCAACTGGCTTATACCGAGCTGTATTTCACTGATGTCTTGTGGCCGGAATTCGGACGCAAAGAACTGGAGGTGGCAATCGCCTCCTATCAAAAGCGTGAACGGCGTTTTGGGCGTACCAGCGAACAGTTGCCGGGCAAGCAGGAAAAAGCGGATGCTTAAATCGCGGGTGATTACCGCTACAGCATTGCTGGCACTGCTGTTGGCTGCATTGTTTGCATTGCCATTCGCGGCATGGGCGATATTGATTGCCGTTATGGTCGCGCAAGGAGCTGTTGAATGGGCGCGCCTGTCAGGGTTGAGCGGCGCGAGGGCGAATGCCTACTGGGGACTGACCTTGTTGCTGATGCTGGGATTGTTGTGGGCAAATACCGCCGCAGCCGGAGCGCAACGGCTTTATCTCCATCTGGCGGTCTATGCCGTATCGGCCTTGCTGTGGCTGATCATCGTGCCGGCATGGTTGATGGCGGGCTGGAAGGTTCGCCAGCCGCTGCTCATGGCGCTGACCGGATGGGCGGTGTTGATCCCGACTGGTTTGGCGATGCTGGACTTGCGTGCCGCAGATCCGAGCCCGTGGATTTTGCTGTTCGTGATGGGGCTGGTGTGGATGGCGGACATCGCGGCCTATTTCGCCGGGCGCAAATTCGGCAAAAACAAGCTCGCTCCCAGCATCAGCCCGGGTAAAACCTGGGAAGGGGTGGCGGGTGCGCTGCTTGGCGTATCGGTTTATGTGGCACTGGTATGGAGCTTCAGCCCCTATTTTTCGCATCGCGAAATGTTGCCGATATTGCCGATATTGCTGCTGGCTGCCTGGTGGTGGGTGGGGCTGGCGGTGATCGGCGATTTGTTCGAGTCGGCGATCAAGCGTCAGGCAGGTGTCAAGGATAGCGGTGCGTTGCTGCCGGGACACGGCGGATTGCTGGATCGCATCGATGCCCTGACATCTACTTTGCCGCTGGCCGCGCTGGCGATGCTGTTGCAGAAACTGGCTTAGCTTCTCATGACTTCACTCTTTACAAATTTGGAGCAAAATTCGCCATGCTGCAAAACCTTGGCCGTAGGGTGGGCTGCGCCCACCATGTCGGGCATAGCCCGACCTACTGTTACAGAAGCTGGGCTAAGGTAAAATCGTGAAACGTGAAAATAAAACTGTGAAACGTGAAACGAAGAAGCGGTTCTACGTTTCACATTTCACATTTCACATTTCACGATTTTAATCATGCAACATCTGGCCATCCTCGGTTCTACCGGCAGCATTGGCACCAGCACGCTGGACGTGGTGGCGCGCCATCCAGATAGATTTCGGGTCATTGCGCTGACGGCAAACAGCCAGGCCGATCTGTTGTTCCGGCAATGCGCGCAGTTCAAGCCGCGCTATGCGGTCATGCTGGATGAAGAGGCCGCCGTGCAGTTGCGCCAGCGCGTGTGCGAAGCGGGGTTGGCTATCGAGGTGTTGAGTGGCGCAGCGGCACTGGAGCAGGTTTCCGTGTTGCCGGAAGTGGATACGGTGATGGCCGCCATTGTTGGCGCGGCGGGTTTGCGCCCGACACTGGCGGCGGCGCGCGCCGGCAAGAAAATACTGCTGGCGAACAAGGAAACGCTGGTGATGGCGGGTAACGTGTTCATGGAGGCGGTGCGCGCCAGCGGATCAGCATTGTTGCCGATTGACAGCGAACACAACGCGATTTTTCAGACGCTGCCACGTGGCTATGACGGCGATCTGGCGGGCAACGGTGTGCGCCGCATCCTGCTTACCGCTTCCGGCGGGCCGTTTCTCAATATGCCGTTGTCCGAGTTGCACAACGTCACGCCGGAGCAGGCCTGCGCGCATCCCAACTGGAGCATGGGCAAAAAAATTTCGGTGGACTCGGCGAGCATGATGAACAAGGGGCTGGAGGTTATCGAGGCACACTGGCTGTTTAATGCAAGCGTGGATGACATTCAGGTGGTGGTGCATCCGCAAAGCGTGATTCATTCGCTGGTCGAATATGTGGATGGTTCAATGCTGGCACAGCTTGGCAATCCCGACATGCGCACGCCGATCGCCTATGGCCTGGCTTGGCCGGAGCGCATCGATTCCGGCGTGGCGCCGCTGGATTTGTGCAAGGTGGCGACGATGAATTTCGAGGCGCCGGACTTCGGGCGTTTCCCCTGTCTGGCGCTGGCCTACCAGGCATTGCGCGCGGCGGGCACTGCGCCGGCGATGCTGAATGCCGCGAACGAAGTGGCGGTGGCGGCTTTCCTCGATAAACAGATTTCCTTCCTGTCGATTCCGCGCGTTATTGAAGCAGTGCTGGATGCGCTGCCGGTCAATGCGGTCGGCAGCCTGGATGATGTGCTGGCCGCAGATGCCGAGGCGCGCCGCGCCGCACAGCGGAAAATCGGACAATTATGATTACCTTGTTGGCATTTATTGGCGCGATTGCGCTGCTGGTGGTGTTCCATGAGCTGGGGCATTACTGGGTGGCGCGCCGCTGCGGGGTGAAAGTGCTGCGTTTCTCGGTAGGCTTCGGTAAGGTGGTTTACAGCAAGCGCTTCGCCAGCGAGGGCACCGAATGGGTGATTTCCGCGATTCCGCTGGGCGGTTACGTCAAGATGCTGGACGAGCGTGAAGAACCCGTTGCGCCGGACGAACTGAAATACGCTTTCAACCGTCAGCCGGTGCTGCAACGTATGGCTATTGTGATTGCCGGGCCGCTGGCCAACTTTCTGCTCGCCATTGTGCTGTACTGGGGGCTGTTTGTGTATGGATTGCCGGGGTTGAAGCCGACGCTGGGCGAGGTGCCGCCAGGCTCTCCGGCTGCGCTCGCGCAGATGCAAGCGGGCGAAACCATTTTCGGCATCAATGGTGAAACGATTCCGAGTTGGCAGGAATTGCGCTGGACATTATTGGAACTTGCCCTTCAACAGGGTGAAGTCAAAATCGAAGCGCGCAGCGCACAAGGTGAACCGCTTTTTCACCTGCTCGATATCAGCGGCCTGGAGGCCAAAGATCTGGGCGGAGAATTTCTCGACAAACTGGGGCTGCATTCTTATCAGCCGGCTGTCCTGCCTGTCATTGGCAAGATTGTCGAGGGTGGTGTGGCGCAGCGCGCCGGATTGCAGGAGGGCGACCACGTTCTGCGCGTCAACGGGGTGGTGATGCAGCGTTGGGGCGAGTTGGTGGAGACGATCCGCGCGCATCCAGGACAGACGGTGCGGCTTGACATCCAGCGTGGCGAAATGACTTCGAGCATCGAGCTGGTGCCTCAGGAGGTTGACGAATCCGGCAGGACGGTGGGCAAGATCGGCGCGGCACCGCAAGTGGATCATGCCGCATGGCAGGCGATGCTGATCGAGGTAAGCTATGGTCCGCTCGAGGCATTTTCCCGATCCTTGCGCAAGACCTGGGAAACTTCAGCCATCACCTTGAAGATGCTGGGCAAGATGGTGCTGGGTGAGGTGTCGATGAAAAATCTGAGCGGACCGATCACCATCGCCGATTATGCCGGGCAATCTGCCGAAACAGGCGTGACAGCTTATCTGAGTTTTCTGGCCTTGATCAGCATCAGTCTCGGCGTGTTGAATTTGCTGCCGATCCCCTTATTGGATGGGGGGCACTTGCTGTATTATGTCGCCGAACTGGTCAAGGGTAGTCCGGTCTCCGAACAGGCTTGGGAGATCGGTCAAAAAATCGGCATCGCGCTGCTGGGTACGCTGATGATCTTTGCGATCTATAACGATATTAATCGCCTTATTTCAGGTTAAAAATGAAATTGAAAAACGCCCTCACCCCAACCCTCTCCCGCAAGCGGGAGAGGGAGCAAACGTATCGCTACGCGAGTTTCACGTTAACGGGGCTGATTTCCCTGCTCTGCATGTCTCCCGCTTGGGCAATCGAGCCATTCATTGTCAAAGATATTCGCGTCGAGGGCATTCAGCGTACCGAGGCTGGTACGGTGTTCAGCTATCTGCCGGTCAAGGTTGGCGATACCATGGACGACCAGCAGGCCGCGGCGGCGATTCGCTCTCTATATGAAACCGGATTTTTCAAGGACGTACGCCTGGAAGTCGAGCAGGGTGTGCTGATTGTGCTGGTGCGCGAGCGTCCTTCAATCGCCAGCATCGAACTCAACGGCATCAAGGACTTCCCCAAGGAACAACTCAAGGACAACATGAAGTACGCCGGGTTGGCCGAGGCGCGCATTTTCGACAAGGGCGCGCTGGAAAAAGCCACTCAGGAACTGAAGCGCCAGTATGTGGCGCGCGGCAAATACGCTGTGAGTGTCACGACAACCGTTACCGAACTGGAACGTAATCGGGTTGGTATCGTGTTTAATGTGGTGGAAGGCGAAGTTTCCAAAATCAAGCAAATCAATCTGGTTGGCACTCAGGTTTATCAGGAAGGAGAGTTGCTGGACTTGCTGAAGCTCAGCACGCCGGATTGGATGAGCTGGTTCAGCAAAAATGACCAATACTCGAAACAGAAATTGTCCGCCGACATGGAAGTCTTGCGCTCGTTCTACATGGACAACGGCTATTTGGAGTTCAACATTGATTCCACGCAGGTTTCGATTACGCCGGATAAAAAGGATATTTACATCACCATCAACCTTACCGAGGGGCCGAAATATATCGTGTCCAAAATCGGTGTTTCCGGCAACACGCTGATTCCCAGGGAAGAGGTGGAGAGCCTGATACAGGTGAAAGCGGGCGATGCATTTTCACGGAGCGCGTTGACTGAAACCAGCAAGAAAATCGGCGAGCGTCTCGGCCAGGAGGGGCATGCCTTTGCCAACGTGAATGCAATTCCCGAGCTGGACAAGGAAAAACATCAGGTCGCGTTCAATTTCGTGGTCGATCCCGGACAGCGCGTGTACATACGCCGCATCAATATCGCGGGTAATGACAAGACGCGTGATGAGGTCATTCGCCGCGAATTCCGTCAGGTTGAGGGGGCGTGGTTCGATGTGGAAAAAATCAAGAAATCCAAGCAGCGCGTGGACAAACTGAACTTCTTCGAGGAAGTTAACATGGAAACGCCGCCGGTGCAAGGCGCTGCCGACCAGATGGACGTGAATATTTCGGTAAAAGAAAAATCCACGGGTAACGTTTCAGTGGGTGCGGGTTATTCCAATAATGAAGGAATTACGCTGGCGGCTGGTGTGACGCAGGCCAACCTGTTCGGCAGCGGCAATCATGTTTCAACGCAAATCAACACCGGCAAGGTTAACCAAGTTTATTCACTTTCCTATACCAACCCGTACTTCACTGATGATGGCGTGAGCCGCGGCTTCGATATTTACAGGCGCAACAGCGATTCGACCGACACGGCAGTTAGCCAGTATTCTTCGCGCACGATGGGAGGCGGAATACGCTTCGCCGTGCCGATAGGCGAGGATGAATCGATCAGTTACGGCCTGGCATTTGAAAAAACCGATCTTGCGTTGACCGCATTAAGCTCTGACAGGCTTGTAAAATATGTGAACGAGTTCGGTACTTCAAATATCAATCTGGGCGCCACGGTAGGATGGGGGCGCGACAGCCGTGATAGTGTGATCTACACCACCGAAGGCACAGTGCAGCGCGCCTTTGCGGAAATCGCCTTGCCGGCGTTCGATATGCGCTATTACAAGCTGAATTACCAGCATCAGTGGTTCCATCCGCTGAGCAGCGATTTCACTTTGCTGTTGAATGGTGAAGCCGGAGTCGGCGGCGGTTATGGTGGCAGGCAGTTGCCGTTTTTCAAGAATTTCTACGCTGGTGGCGTCGGTTCGGTGCGCGGCTATGATTCCAATTCGCTGGGGCCGCGCGATCTCAACAATCATGCATTGGGTGGCACAAAGCGCGTGATCGGCAATGCAGAACTGCTGATGCCGGTTCCGGGAATCAAGGAAAAATCGGTGCGCATGAGCGGGTTTGTCGATGCGGGCGCGGTGTATGGTACGGGCGATCTGCCGGGTAGTGCGGGATTGCGCTATTCTGCCGGCGTGGCATTTACCTGGATATCTCCAATGGGACCGCTCAAATTCAGTTATGCTGTGCCGCTCAACAAACAACCGGCGGACAAATTGCAAAAATTCCAGTTCACGATGGGTTCGATGTTCTGATGCTGGCCTGACCGGGTGACCTGGAATGCCGGCCATTTGCTGGTTATGATGTGTTAAAGGAGTCGCGATGAAGACGATGATAAAAGGATGTGCGCTGGCTTTATTGTTAGGCGCCGGAGTAGCGCAGGCCGCAGACTTCAGGGTTGGCGTGGTGAATACCGAGCGCATCCTGCGCGAGTCTGCACCGGCGATGAAAGCGGAGAAGAAAATTGAAAAGGAATTTTCCGGGCGCGACCAGGAAATCAAGAAATTAATAAAGCAGGCGAAGGAGTTGCAGTCCTTTATGGATAAGGATGGCAAAGCGTTGCCCGACGTCGATTATCGCAACAAGGAACGCGAATTGACCGCCATGAATGTGAACCTGCAACGCATGCAGCGTGAGTTCCGCGAGGATTTGAACCTGCGCAAAAACGAAGAATTGGCGATTGTGCTGGAACAGGCTAACAAGGCGATTCAGACGATTGCCGAAACAGAAAAATATGATCTGATTCTGCAGGAAGCGGTGTATCGCAATCCCCAAATAGATATTACCGACAAAGTAATCAAGCATCTCGCCGGCGAGACTGCCGACAGCAAGGATGCCAAATAAGCGATACGCCGGATGAATATTTCCTATCGTTTGGCTGACATTGCGGCGCAGCTTGGCGGGCGCGTACTGGGCGACAGTGAGGTATGTGTCGCGCAAGTCGCCACGCTGGAAAATGCACAAGCACGTCACATCAGTTTTCTCGCCAACAGCAAATATCGCGCACAACTTGCCAATACCCGCGCCGGCGCAGTCATTCTTGGGGAATCAGATGCCGGCGCGACCGATTTGCCGCGCATTGTTTCCGATAATCCCTACGCCTATTTCGCCAAGGTTTCGGCCTTGCTCAACCCCTTGCCGGAAACCACGTCGGGCGTGCATCTCAACGCATTTGTCGGCGCGGATGCGCAGATCGATGCGACCGCCAGCATCGCCGCGCTGGCGGTGATCGGCGCAGGCGCAGCGATCGGCGCGCACTCGGTGATCGGCGAGGGCTGCTGTATCGGCGCAAATACGGTCATCGGCAGCCATGCCCGGCTGTATCCGCATGTGGTGATTTACCATGACTGCCTGATCGGCGATAACCTGATCGCGCATTCCGGCGCGGTGATCGGTTCGGACGGTTTCGGCATCGCGATGAACGAGGGACGCTGGGTCAAGATTCCGCAGATCGGTCGCGTGGTGATCGGCAACGATGTCGAGATCGGCGCAAACACCACCATCGACCGCGGCGCGCTGGACGACACGGTGATCGAGGACGGCGTGAAGCTGGACAACCAGATTCAAATCGCGCACAACGTGCGCATCGGCGCGCATACCGCCATCGCCGGTTGTGTGGGTATTGCCGGCAGCACTAGTATCGGACGCCATTGCCGGATCGGCGGCAGCGCGGGCATTCTGGGGCATTTGCACATCGCGGATAATGTGGAAATCGCGGCGTTTACGCTGGTTGGGAAATCGATCCGCGAAGCCGGTTCCTACGCGGCCATTTTCCCCTTCAGCAAAACTGAGGATTGGCGCAAGAATGCCGCGCATCTGCGCCACCTCGACGAGTTGGCGAAGCGCGTCAAGACACTGGAACAAGAAATCGCATTACTGAAAGGGAAAGAACAATGAGCACGCAAATGGACATCCACGCCATTCTCGAACACCTGCCACACCGCTATCCGTTTTTGCTGGTGGATCGGGTGCTGTCGCTCGAGCCGGGCAAGGACATCGTCGCGCTAAAGAACGTCACGATCAACGAACCATTTTTCCCCGGCCATTACCCGCATCATCCGGTGATGCCGGGCGTGCTGATCATCGAGGCGATGGCGCAGGTCGCCGCCTTGCTGTCGTTCAAATCGATGGGCAGCAAGCCGGACGAGAAGTCGGTGTATTACTTCGCCGGCATCGACGGCGCGCGCTTCAA
>JANLID010000401.1 GCA_024654105.1 Gallionella sp.
GCTTCGCTTTCTGGCTTCAAGGAGAAAGCGTCAGGTTTGCGACCTGAGCTTGGATGATATTGATCCGGACCAGATTCTTGCATTTCTGACCCATCTGGAACAGGACCGGCACAATAGCGTGCCGACACGCAATGTCCGCCTCGCCGCCATTCACGCCTTCTTCCGCTATGTCGGGGCGCACTCTCTCGAGCAAATCGAGCATGCTCAGCGCATTCTCGGAGTGCCATTCAAGCGCGCCAGTCAGCGGGTGAGCGCGTTCACAATGTTTGAAGGTGTGAATTGAAGGCTAGGTGAGGTTCGACTAGCGAAGGTTTAACGATGCTGCGGAGTCACGACGATTCGACGGTCTGAGGGCGGAGGGCATCGTCGCTGCGGGGGACGGCCCCGCAAAGCGCTCCTATATGCCCCCGTGATACGCCGGGGTACGCCCTGAACGGGCTACCTCGCATTCGCTCGGCTCAAATCGCCCCGGCCCAGGTTGCAAGCGGCCCACTCAGGTTAGGTAGGGAAGCCCGTAAGGAGGAGTGCGAAGGTCAGAACAGATCGGCGCTTTCATTTTGATCACCACGGCCGGAGCCAGCGGGACTGAGGCTGATGGCTTGGTCGGCGTGATGAGTTAGGATCTGTGCATAGTAGGCAGCCTCAAAGCGGTGATAAAGCTGGACCAAGACGTCGGCCATCGCGGCGGCGGCCTCATTCGATAGCGCCGGAAGCTCGATCTCCAGCATGACGGAGGCACGACTGGTGCGACGGTGGGCCACAGTTATTTTCTTTCTTGTCATGATTCGATCTCCTTTCAACGTGCACGGGCGGACCGTCGCGGCGAATTTGCGGTGGAACTGGGAGGGGCGAACACCTCGAGATAGAGCTTGTCATCCAGCTCAGGTATCTGGCGCTGCGCCGCCACAGCCAGAAGTTGCGCAGCCATGTTGGTCATAACGCGATAGTTACCGCCGGCTCGTTCGCACAACGTGTGTTTGAGGCTAGCGCTCATCAGGGCAGATCCTCCGGCTGTATTGAGCAAGTGATCCAGGCAGGCGGCTAGCTCTTCCCGAGAAGCATAGTCCAGAGACAGACGGACCCTAATGCGGGTGCCCAATGGCAGCAGTTCGTCGCGCGCCAGTGCATCGTTGAGGCGTCCGTCGCCGGACAGCACCACAGCTAACAACGGTTGCGAATCAAAGCGCGCCGATGCCAGTAGGCGTAATTCCAGCAGCGTCTTGGGACTCATCTCCTGGGCCTCATCGATCAAGAGGCAACAGCGCACACGGGTTGCTTCTAGGTGGCTGATCCAGCGATCCCGCAACGTCTTGAATCCTCCCCAGCGGTTGCTTGGCCTGAGCGAAACACCGAAGACTTCAGCCAGTTCGCGATAAAAATCACCAAGGCTGCTCTGCGGGTGATTGAGCACGCCGACGGTGAGATCGGTCTGCCGCTCAAGCCTGTCGGCCAAGGCGCGCAACACAACACTCTTGCCCGTACCGGGGTCGCCTTGAATGAGAGCGAAACCGCCTTCGCGCACATGGACGTTCTCGATACGCCAGAAGAAGTCGTTGATCTTTGGCGACAGATACAGGGCTTCGCTTGGCAGCTCGGTACTGAATGGGTTCCACTTCAGGCCATACTGGGTCAACAGAATGCGGTTCATGCTTTGTTCTCCGGGTCGGTAGAAGAGTCATCGTGTTCAAGATAGGCAGGTGGCATCCCAGTAGCGGCAAATTCCGCAAGGAGATGGCGCATGAGCGGAGTGTGCAGGTCCTTCTCTTGGGTTTTACTGCCCTTTAGTGTTGCCACTGGCCGTGACGACAGTCCTGTCGGCTTGGAGATCTGGCGTCGATGACCATCAGCATTGCGGGACTTGTCTAGCGGATGGATCGTGGCTTGAATGACGCCGGTACGGGGATCTACGATGTCTGCCTGACTGCGGTCCCAACGGGAGTAGCGTAGGTTCAGTATGTGTAGGTGCCCGAAGACCTGGGGAACCTCGAATCTAATTCCGTCCAAGGACACTGTGCCATCGCTGCGGCGCTGGCTGCGCTTGACCTCAATGCGAAAGTAGCTGCGCAGGGTTTCTGAATTCGGACAGTCGCGCAGCACGCTCGGCCCAGCCAAGAAGCGTTGCAGGGGCGTGGCGCCTTTCAACTCGCGGTGCGTGGTTTGGTGGTACTCGTGCTCAACCCAGGCGAAGGAGGCTTCGTTGAGTTGAGCAAGAGTCAGGTTGGGGACAGCATCAAGCATCGCCAGGAGACGACCTTCGACGCGATCCCAAAGCGTCTCTTGCTTGCCGTTCATCCATGCACTGCGCGGACGAGTGGTGAGTGCAAGGATTCCAAGCTGGTGCAGTCCGGCGGTGAATTCGCCGGAGATCATGGCTGAACCATTGTCGCTGTAGATGGTGCGTGGCAAGCCACGACGCTGCAGTGCCTGCGAGACACAGTGCACCAGGCATTCCGTGTTCTCGTGGGCGGCGTACCACTGCAGGTGGCAGATCAGGCGCGAGCAGTCGTCGATCACACACAGCGCTAACGGGATGATCCATTCCCCGCTGCGGTTCAGCACCTTCAACGACCCCTGATGCCCGTCAAGATGAAACAGTGAGCCGATGTGAGTGGCTTCAAAGCTGCGGACTTCCTGCGTGCCGTCAGGTACAGCCGCCCGTTGGGGTCCGGAAACCGGATTGCGTTGTCGCCACAGACCCTCGGCGCGGAAGAAACGAAGCACCGTCGCGTAGGATGGAAGATCATCTTTATCCAAGGCGAGCTTGAGATTATCGTAATGCAGCTGAATGTTCCATTTCGGATGACCTGCGTATTGCGCTCTAACTGCGTCAGCCAATTCGGTGCTGATCGCCCGCATGCATCCGGCATCTGCCCGCGGCTTGGTGGCAAGCAGCGTTGTTGGATCGGTGCTGCGCCGGGCTAGAGCAAGCCAGCGTTCGAGCGTAGAAACGCCGAAACGCACATCTCCACCGTGGATAGGGTGGCGCCAGTCCTGCTTGCTCAAATCGATCAGGCTCTGCTTCAATTCGCCTCGCGCCGGTGGAGCAGCCAAGAGCTGACCGATGATCAAGAGGCGCAACCGCGCCCATCGATCTCGTGCGCTCGATACGTCTGGGTGGGACATGATGTGAATGACTTTCGCTCAGTGGGGCACAGCGCCCAATGCTCGGCAGCCTATTCGTCAAGGGCCTCCCTGGCTAGCGCCATCGTCTGCGTGTCAACGCGTCGCATCTACCGGGCCTCAGTTAACGTGCTCAGCGGTGCAAGCCATCGCATAATCATGACCATCGCACTGCGCACATCGTCAGCCACGACACGTTTCAGCAGTTCGCCCGGCAGATCGCTTGTCGTCACCGGCGGCAGAAACCGCCCGGCAACGTTGCGCCACACCTTGGTCATTGGGAAGTCGGTCAGCCACCATTGGCGCCACCGCAGGATCGTCAGGACAGGGACACCGAGTTGCTGCGTCAACTTCTGGCCGCGCCCAAGACCCAGGCCGGCGCATAGCGTTGTAGCCATAAGCACCACTACGCCCCAGTAAACGCGCCTTCCTAGAAAACGGACCGATGCTGGCATGCACCGCTGTCGACAAACGCCGCAGCATAAGCTGAAGCGGGTTGTGTCCAGCACGGCACCGTGTGGCCCCCCTTTCGGCTTACGCTTGTAGTTGGCCTGATGAAGGGGCCCTCCGCAGGAGCAACCCTGCAAACGAATTTCGAGGGCATGTTCCTGATCGATACAAAACAAGAAATGAAAAAACGCAGGATCTCTAAGGATGGATTGGGTCATAATGAAGGCGTCTCTATGGTCGTGGAAAACCCAGAGACTCGCCCTTAGGGAGCTTGCTAGTCAAGTTCTTTGAGGGCGACCAACCTCCAACCATCCTTTATCTTGCAGATAACCGACGCGGCGCACATCGAATATCTTGCGCGCTCTCACC
>JANLID010000402.1 GCA_024654105.1 Gallionella sp.
CCCGCGCATATCCTGACTCTGGGCGGTAAACGCAAACTGATGCGCCGTCGCGTTGCCGACCGTGCCAAACATCTGCCGGTCGGCAGCATGTTGCTCGGCATGATGGCGCGTTATACCAGCGCCGATGTCACGGTGGTCGGGTTGATCGGCGAGCGCGGCCGCGAAGTCAAGGAATTCATCAATGACATTCTCGGCAAGGAAGGCATGGCACGCTCGGTGGTGGTTGCCACGCCGGCAGATACTTCACCGCTGATGCGCTTGCAGGGTGCGGCCTATGCCACCACCATCGCGGAATACTTCCGCGATCAGGGCAAGAATGTATTGCTGATCATGGATTCGCTGACCCGTTTCGCCATGGCGCAGCGCGAAATCGCGCTGGCGGTCGGCGAACCCCCTGCCACCAAAGGTTATCCGCCTTCCGTTTTCGCCAAGCTGCCGCAACTGGTGGAACGCGCCGGCAATGGCCTGGAAGGCAGCGGCTCAATCACCGCTTTTTACACCGTGCTGACTGAAGGCGATGACCAGCAGGACCCGATTGCCGACAGCGCGCGCGCCATTCTCGACGGGCATATCGTGCTGTCGCGGCGGCTGGTGGAACAAGGACATTATCCGGCGATTGATATCGAAGCCTCGATCAGCCGTGTGATGGCGCGCCTGGCATCACCGGAACACCTGTCTCTGGTGCAACGCTTCAAGCATATGTATGCCCATTACCAGCGCAACCGCGATCTGATCAGTGTCGGCGCCTATGTCAGCGGCAGCGACTCGTTGCTGGACGAAGCGATCGCGCTTTATCCGCGGATGGAGCAATTCCTGAAACAGGATATGCTTCAGCGCGAACCTTACCAGGCCAGCATCGCACAACTTAACGCGTTATTTTCACCTGCGCCATAACAAAACATTATGACCAAGCCATTCTCTTTGCAACCCTTGATGAATCTGGCGGAATACCGGAATGATTCGGCAACGCGCAAGCTCGGCCTGTTGAACAAACAGCAGCAGAGCACGCAGCAAAAGCTCGATACTCTGCTGGAATTCCGCAAGGACTATCAAACCCGCTTGCATGAAGCATCGCGGAATGGCATGGATCAGGCAGAGCTGCGTAATTTTCAACAATTTATCAATAAACTCGACGAGGCGATCAGACAGCAAACCAAACTGGTCGAGCACAGCAAGATATCCACCCAGGCTGGACGTAACGAATTTGATACGACGCAGCGCAAACTGAAATCGTTTGACACGCTGCAACAACGCCATATCGAAGAACAAAAAAAAGTTGCCAAGCAATCTGAACAAAAAGCGCTGGATGAACATACCGGCAGATTTGCTGCCTACAAAATGATTAATGCCGAAGATCAGAATAAATAATGGAGTTCTGCCATGACTAACTTGCCAATTACCAGCAGCAATCCACCTCCAGCCAAAGGCCGGGTGGAATTAACGCCACCCCGGGAGGCCACGCCGCCTGCGCCAGGATCGCCCGCAGGGCAAGTGTCTAATATGGGAACACGTAGCGGCTCTTCCGCAGTTTCGGCTAATGCCACCGGCACGGGGCAAACAAATGGCATGCCGGGTGTGCAGCCCATAAAATCATTTGGCGCACTGCTGGCACAACAAATGGATGAAGCCAGAACACCCGCTGTAATTACGCCGTCATCTGAAATCGCAATTGATATCAAAACAACGGCAGATTCTGCAAACTTAACCAGCGAAGGTGATCGGGATAAAACGTTGGCGGCAACTGACACTTCCAACGATCCTGCCGGTGCACTGATCGCCATGTTGCAGCTTCCCCAGGAGATCAGAACACCGGTTAACAAGGACGCGACGCGCAGCACAACGACTGTGGCGACCGACACTTCCAACGATCCTGCCGGTGCACCGATCGCCATGTTGCAGCTTCCCCAGGAGATCAGAACACCCGTTATCGAGGACGCGACGCGCAGCACAACGGCAATGGCTCACTTGATGGCCGCCGGCAAAGCGGCAAGCCATCAGCCAGCAGCAAACATCGATCCGATACAAGCACAAATAAAATCCGATAGGGCAACTGTTGACAATCAGGTTATCCGCAGCACATCCGGCCCGGAAATAAGCAATTCCGCTGCATTAACCGGCAACCTGTCAGGCACGCCGCTG
>JANLID010000406.1 GCA_024654105.1 Gallionella sp.
GATGGCAGCATTGATCGCCACATCCTCGTCGGCGATGCGCGCCGCCTCCCGCCAGGCTGCAGCGGCGCGTTCGTTCACGGGCAACGGCACAAGCAAAGAATGCATTTTTGCCACGCCCCAGCGCAAATTCACCGCCGTCGGGCGCGCCGCGAGCAGCACGCTACATGCCTCCGCCAGCGCGGCATCCGAGGCGTGGTCGCGCATCGCCAGCGCCACGCCGTAGGCCGCCGTCACGCCGATCAGCGGCGCGCCGCGCACCTGCATGTCGCGTATCGCGCGCTCGGCATCGCGCATGGTGTTCAGGCGCAATGTGGCAAAAACATGTGGCAGTCGGGTCTGGTCGATGATCTCTACCACATCGGTGGCGGGCCAGATGGTGCGATAAGGTTTACCGTTAATTTTCATTAATCACCTTCAAATTCACAGAGCGCGAACACCTTGTGCCCCAACTTCTCCAGCCGCGCCCGTCCGCCGATATCCGGCAAGTCGATCACGAAGCAGCATTCCACCACCACCCCACCCATATCCTGGATCAGTCCGGCGGCGGCTTCCGCCGTGCCGCCGGTGGCGATCAGGTCATCCACCAGCAGGACGCGGTCGCCCTTCTGGATCGCATCGGTGTGAATCTCGATGCGGTCCGTACCATATTCAAGCTGGTAGTCGCGTCCGATCGTTGCGGCGGGCAGCTTGCCTTTTTTGCGCACCGGCACGAAGCCAAGACCAAGCTCATAGGCGACTGGCGTGCCGATGATGAAGCCGCGCGATTCGATGCCGGCCACCTTGTCGATTTTCATGCCCTTGTAACGGCTAGTGATTTCGTGAATCGTGGCGCGCAGCCCGACCGGGTCTTTCAGCAGCGTGGTGATGTCGCGGAACATGATGCCCTGATGCGGGTAATGCGGGACGGTGCGAATTCTCGATTTGATAGGCATGTTTTCTCCTGGTAAGTGGTAAGTGGGTCGCTGCGCTCAGTGGGAAGTGGGGGCGGCTTTCCCACTCTCTACTTCCCACTCCCCACTCCCCGCTTCTCAAGCACCCTGCCCGCCACCGCGGACAGCTTCTCGACCATCACAGGATCGCGTGCTTCCGGTGCGGTGATGATGGCGTACTGCAACACGTTGCGGCAGCCGCATTGGCAAGCCGCAGCATCGCCATTCACGCGCGGCGCAACATTCTTGACCAGCGCGCGCGCCTTGTCGGCATTTTCCAGCAGCACCTTGACGATCGCCTCGACCGTGACATCGTCATGATTGGGATGCCAGCAGTCGTAGTCGGTCACCATCGCGACAGTGGCGTAGCAAATTTCGGCTTCGCGCGCGAGCTTGGCTTCCGGCATGTTGGTCATGCCGATCACATCGCAGTTCCACGAGCGGTACAGCTCGGATTCCGCAAGGCTTGAGAATTGCATGCCTTCCATCACCAGATAGGTCCCGCCGCGCGACACCGGAATGCCGACCTGCTGCGCCGCCGCATAAAGATGGTCGCCCAGACGCTGGCATACCGGGCGCGCCATCGAGACATGCGCGACCAGGCCGTTGCCGAAGAAGCTCTTTTCCCGTGCGAAGGTGCGGTCGATGAATTGGTCGACGATAACGAACATGCCCGGCGCGAGATGCTCGCGAAGCGATCCCACCGCGCTAACCGAGATGATGTCTGTCACACCGAGGCGTTTGAGCGCGTCGATGTTGGCGCGAAAGTTGATTGCGGACGGCGGGATACGATGCCCGCGCCCGTGGCGCGGCAGAAAGGCGATAGGCTGCCCCGCCAGTTCGCCAATCAGAATTTCATCCGACGGTTCGCCGAATGAAGATGCTGCCTTTACCCAGCGCGTGTTCTCCAATCCTTCGATGTCGTAAACGCCGCTGCCACCGATGATGCCTAACATAACCTTTCCTCCGTTGTTTCAAACTATAACCGGTACGCGCGCAGTCAGCGCGCACATTAATTCATAGCTGACGGTTCCCGCCGCGCGTGCCACTTCCTCAATCGGCATGTCCTCGCCCCATAACACGACACGGCTGCCGACACCGGCTTGCGGCAGTTTGCTCAAGTCCGCATACAGCATATCCATCGAGACGCGCCCCAGGGTTTGTGCCGTTTGCCCGTCCACCAACAGCGGCGTACCGTTCGGCGCGCACCCGCAAGGGGTAGGCCGGTGGATGCCCGGAGCCTCCGGCTCCACCCTTCCGCTCTGGCGCGGATAGCCGTCGGCATAGCCGCAGGCGACGATGCCGACGCGCATCGCATGTTCGGCGCGGAACAGCGCGCCGTAGCCGATCTCGTCGCCGGCGCGCAAGTCCTGCACGGCGATGATGCGGCTGCGCAGCGTCATCGCCGGCTGCAAGCCGAGTTGTTGCGCGCTGACCTCGGCGAAGGGCGATGCGCCATACAGCATGAGACCGGGGCGCACCCAGTCGCCATGCGTTTCCGGGTAACGCAACAACGCAGCAGAATTCGCCAGCGAGCGCGGCACTCGATAGGGTGCGGCGAAATCGTTGAAACGGGCGAGCGGTTCGGCAATACCACGCGCCTCGTCGGCGTTGGCAAAGTGCGTCACCAGCGTGATGCCGCGCACCGCGCGATGGCTGCGCAATTGCTCCAGCGCCTGCACCGCCTGCTGCGGCGTGAAACCGAGGCGGTTCATGCCGCTGTTAACCTTGAGCCAGATGTCCAGTTTTTCGCGCCCGGGATAAGCGTCAAGCATGGCGATCTGTTGCGCATTGTAAATGACACAAGCCAGATCATATTGCGCGACAACCGGCAATTCCTGTGCGTCGAAGAATCCTTCCAGCAGCAGGATCGTCTGGCGAAAACCCGCCTCGCGCAGTTGCACCGCATCCTGGATATCCAGCAGCGCAAAGCCATCTGCCGCAGACAACGCTTCGGCGGTTCGCATCAATCCGTGCCCATAGCCGTCCGCCTTGATCACCGCCATGATGCGTGCGGACGGCGCGGCACGGCGCGCCACGCGGAGATTACTCTCCAGCGCGTTCAGGTTGATATGGGCTTGTATGGGGCGGGGCATGATTTCGAGTTTCGTGTTCGGGGTTTCAGGTTTCCACTACCTACTGAGCGCAGCGGTCCACTCCCCCCTTTCCATGATGCACGAATGATAGCAGGGGTAATGCTTTCGTGATATAAAACGGCCTGCTAAAAATAATCCCCGTTTAATGAATCTCGGTTTTTACATCATCCTCGCGGCGCAATTCCTGTCCGCGCTCGCCGACAACGCCTTGCTGTTTGCCGCGATTGCCCTGCTCATGGATTTAAGCTCGCCGGCCTGGCACACGCCGGTATTGCAGCAGAGCTTCATTGTTTCCTACATCGTGCTGGCGCCCTTCGTCGGTGCATTCGCCGACTCCTTGCCCAAGGGGCGCGTAATGTTCATCAGCAACATCATCAAGCTGATTGGTTGCGTTGCCATGCTGATCGGCATCCACCCCCTGCTTGCTTACGGCCTGGTCGGGCTGGGGGCTGCCGCCTATTCCCCCGCCAAATACGGCATCCTCGCCGAATACCTGCCGCCCGACCAACTGGTCAAGGCAAACGGCTGGATGGAAGGGTTGACCGTCGCGGCCATCGTGCTCGGCGCGATAGTCGGCGGCATCCTGATCAACCCAACCCTCGCCGCCCCGTTGGTGCAAACGCTGGGCATTCCACTGATTGACAGCGTCGCTGAATTGGCCATCGCCGTCATCGTACTGATCTACATCGCCGCCGCGATTTTCAACCTGTACATCCCGTATGTAGCCATTGACCACAAGCCGCTCAGCCGCAACCCGGTATTTCTGACCAAGGACTTCTGGCACTGCTTCATGCTGTTGTGGAAAGACCCGCTCGGACAGGTTTCGCTGGCCGTCACCACGCTGTTCTGGGGCGCGGGCGCCACGCTGCGCCTGGTAGTGCTGGCTTGGGCTGCGATTGCCTTGCACTACAATATCAGCGCCGCCGCCAAGCTCACCGCGTGGGTGGCTATCGGCATCGCCATCGGCTCGGTGTTGGCGGCAAAATACATCAATCTGGAACATTCCGTGAAGGTGCTGCCGGTCGGTATCGCGATGGGTATCGTTGTGCTGATAATGATCCCGGTGACCGACAGCACGCTGGCGATTTTTCTGCTGATCGCTATCGGCGCGATGGGCGGCTTCTTCGTCGTACCGATGAATGCGCTGCTACAACATCGCGGCCACCTGCTGATGGGCGCGGGGCGCTCGATCGCGGTGCAGAATTTCAACGAGAACCTGAGCATCTTCGCCATGCTGGGGCTGTACGCCCTGATGGAGGGGCTGGAGCTGCACATCTACCTCATCATTCTGGTATTCGGCCTGCTGCTGTCCGGCATCATGACCGCGCTGTACAAGAAACACGGGCGCGACCGATATCTGTAGGGGCAACCCCCCGTGGTTGCCCTACCCCCCGTGGTTGCCCCTACGGTGACGGCATTGCATCCGGGTGTAACGTATCCTCTTCCCAGCGGCGCGGATTGTCGCCGATGTATTCGGCAATGCCCCGGTAATCGTCTTCGTTGCGGATGATGTGCTCATAATAATTGCGCTGCCACAATCTTCCGCAGAACGGCTGCCAACCGTGTTGATTCACACCGTCCGCATACCGCCTCGCGGTCATGCTCTCGAATCGGTGCACAACATCGCCTAACGATAACGCCGTAGGGGCAACCCCCTGTGGTTGCCCGTTTGCCCCCACCCGTGGTTGCCCTGCGTGCAAAACAGGGCAGGCGCGGGGGCCTGCCCCTACGAAGTGGATGATGCCGTGAATATGGTTGGGCATTACCACGAACGTCCCGGCTGCTACGCCGGGATAAAACACGGTCAGCCCGTTCCAGATTTTCTCCATCATCCGCCCCGCCTCGTTCGACATCATCGCGCCGTTCTCAATAGCACCAAACAAACATTCCTTGCCCTGCACACATATCGTGACGAAATACGCGCCCGCCTGCGAATAATCGTAGTCTTGCAGGCGAATGCTGCGGCGATGGTGAATACGAGAATTGTTCATCGGCGCCTCCGCATCGTTGGGGCAACCACGGGGGGTTAGGGCAACCACGGGGGGGTTGCCCCTACGTGTTGTTTACCAATTTTTCAAACTCCTCAACCGGCACGGGCTTGCCGAACAAGTACCCCTGATAGCTCATGCAGCCATTCTGTTTGAGGAAGTTCAGTTGCGCCTCGGTCTCCACCCCTTCGGCGATCACATCCAGGCGGAAGCTGTGCGCCATATCGATAATGACCTGGATCATGACGGCATCGTTCGAGCCGGTGGCAATATCACGCACGAAGCTCTGGTCGATCTTGACTTGATCGAGCGGCAGTTGATTCAGGTAGGACAACGACGAATAGCCGGTGCCGAAATCGTCCAACGACAATTTGACGCCGAGCGCTTTCAATGCATGCATTTTTACCACAACATCAGCAACATCGTTCAGTACGACGCTCTCGGTCAGTTCCAGTTTCAGGCGCGCCGGAGCAATCCGATGGGCACGAAGCAGGGTGGCGATCATGTCCACAAAATCATGCAAACGAAACTGTTGCGCGCTGACGTTAACCGCCAGCTCCAGGTTGCGCAGTCGGTCATTTTTATCCCATGCCGCAAGCTGCCGGCAGGCGGTATCGAGCACCCAGTTGCCAATATCCATGATCAGTGAACCCTCCTCGGCGATCGGAATGAATTGTGCGGGCAAGACCATGCCGCGCTTCGGATGGTTCCAGCGCAGCAGCGCCTCCGCGCCCCGCGGGCGATGCTCGCTGTCCACCTGAATCTGGTAATACAGTTGCAACTCGCGGTTGGGGAGGGCGCGGCGCAGGTTCGCTTCCAGCGCGGCGTGCCTTTCCACCGCATATTGCATCGCGGGATCGAAGAAGCGCACCGCGTTCCGCCCTGAACCCTTGACCTGATACATCGCCAGGTCGGCGTACTTGAGCAAATCATCCACCGGTTCGTCATTGCCGCGATACAGGCATACGCCGATGCTCGGCGAGCTGTGATACTCGTGGCCCTTGAGCCGGTAAGGTGTCGCCAGCGCAGCGCGTATCTTCTCGGCAATCAGCGCGACTTTTTGCGAAGCCTGTTCCGCGCTCGCATCGACCTCTTCGAGCAGCACCACGAACTCATCGCCGCCCAGGCGCGCCACGGTATCCACCTCACGCACGCAGGACCGAAGGCGTTGCGCCACCTCGATCAGCATCAGATCGCCGTAATCGTGCCCCAGCGTATCGTTGAGCGTCTTGAACCTGTCCATATCGAGGAACAGTATCGCGCCGTAATGGCGGCTGCGCGCCGACACCGACAGCGCCAGATGGAACCGGTCGAGCAGCAGGCGCCGGTTAGGCAGCTTGGTCAGCGCGTCATAAAACGCCAGGTTGCGAATTTCCTCCTCGGCCTGCTTGCGCTCGGTAATATCGCTGAAAATGGCGACATACTCGGTCGTTTGCCCCTGCTCATTTCTGACGGCAGTAATAGTCAGCCATTTCGGATAAATCTGCCCGCTCTTGCGCCGGTCCCATATCTCGCC
>JANLID010000417.1 GCA_024654105.1 Gallionella sp.
TGGGATGCAGGTTGGCGCCATTCATGCTGGCTCTGCCAAAGCATCAAACCTGGATTGCTGCACACCCCCGTTCATCGCAACGCAATGCCGAGCCTCGCTGATGCCAGTCGCCCAACACCCAGCGCTCGCAATTACGCCCATCCACCCGGTGTTGATGGCAGTCAGGCCGGTGAGTGTGGCCATGGATCAGGCGCGGATAGCGATATTCCCGCAGCAACGCAGCAACCGCAGCATCGTTTACGTCCATTATCGCGCTATCCTTGCCCTGCTTTTCCAGCGTGCTGCGCGAACGCAATTGCTCGATATGGGCCTTGCGTTCCGCCAGTGGTTTGGCGAGGAACTGCCGCTGGAAATCAGCATCATGCACTTGAGCGCGATAGCGTTGATACTCGGTATCGCCGGTGCATAACATGTCGCCGTGGCTGACCAATGTCGGCGTGCCATACAAATCAAGCAGTGTTGGGTCATGCAGCAGCGTGGCACGACAAGCCTCTGCCAAGGCTTTCCCCATCAGCAGGTCGCGGTTGCCGTGCAGCAGATAAACCCGGGTGCCATGCTGTGCGAGGCCGCGCAAAGCGGCAATTACCCGGGCATGAAATTCGTCTTCCAAATCATCATCGCCCGCCCAGTATTCAAACAAGTCGCCGAGGATATACAGCGCTTCCGCTTGCGGCGCGAATTCAGCAATGAAATGCTGGAACGCCGCCATGCTGCCGTAATGATCGGCGCTAAGATGCAGGTCGGAAATAAACAGGGTGTACGGCATAAAACAAAACGGCGCGTAATGCGCCGTTCTACTGCTACTTCAACACTTCAGCTTTGGTGATGATGACATCCTTTTCCGGAACGTCCTGGTAGCCACCGCGTAAACCGGTGGGCACTTTGCGAATGGCATCCACTACATCCGTACCATCCACCACCTTGCCAAACACACAGTAACCCCAGCCATCCTGGCCGGGATAATCGAGAAAGCCGTTATTTTTCACATTAATAAAAAATTGTGCGGTGGCAGAATGCGGATCCGAAGTGCGCGCCATGGCAATGGTGTAGATATCATTGCCCAGGCCGTTCGCCGCTTCATTTTTAATCGGCGCCTTGGTAAGCTTTTCCTTCATGCCTGGCTCAAAACCGCCGCCCTGAATCATGAAGCCCTCAATCACGCGATGGAAAATGGTGTTGCTGTAAAAGCCGCTGTTCACATAATCGAGAAAATTCTTCACGGTATTCGGGGCTTTTTCGGCATCCAGTTGCAATGTAATGGCGCCGTGATTGGTGTGCAATTTGACCATGGTTTTTTTGCCTTGAGTTGATGAATGGGAAGATTGCATCGCACAGCTCAGCAATAGCGCAAGCAGTATAGTGAACAAGCGTTTCATGTTATGCGGCTCCTTCGTAAATGATCTGCCAGCGATTATTTTGCTTGATCCAGTACTGGCGTTTTTTCATGCGATTGGACAAGTTGCTGCTATTGTAATTCTGTTCAAAATTGACGACTACCATATTGGGTTGTTCGGGATAGGTAAATATGCTGATGTTCGACACGCCGACCTTGATCCACGATTTCGCGCTGTTCACCTGCCGTTTCTGTTTTGCCCACGCCTGATAACTCAGACTGTCGCTGGAAAAATTGTGCGCATAATGTCTGAGGTAAGCGTCAGTATTGAGGCTGGACCAATCGCCGCGCCATTGTTCAATCGCTTGCAACAGCGCGTCTCGCTCGTCATGATCCTGCTCGTTGCTCCAGTCCGTGCGATTGGTGATGATGACCGGTGTAATGCCGACTTGCAGATAAGGGGCGATCTTCTCCAGATCATCGTTCGCCAGCACCACGCAGCCGTCGCTGGCGCGTGGCGGACGGCTATAGGTATCGCTCGGTGTGCCGTGCAGCCAGATGCCGCTGCCGGTGCGCTTGTTCTTGCGATCCCATTCGTTAGGATAGCTGAGCGGATAGGCTCCGCTGCCATACATGTCGGCAAGCTTGTTCTTCGGTAAATCGGCCTTAATGAAATACACGCCGATGGGTGTACGCTTATCGCCTTTGGAGACTTTTTCTGTGCCCAGCTTGCCGATGGTGATGTAGAAATCCGTCACATAACGCGGTCCCCCATTGACGTTTTCATAAACAATCAGCGTAGCACGGCTGGTGTCCACCACCAGCGCATATTTTTGTTGCTCATCCAGCTTCCACAGCAAGCGTGACGCAAGTTTGCTGTCCGGTTGTGACAACACACGCTGCAGGCGCGCCCGCGCTTCGTCGCGCAGATCTTCAATTTTGTCACGCGGCGCATTGGCCGCACTGCCAAAATTATCAATCGCTCCGGCACGCGCCATCAGCACATCGCCCTTGACCAGATGCGCCAGCTTGAAATTCGGGTTGATGCGCAACAGGCTGTCCACCTCATTGAGTGCGATATCGAGGCGGCTGTTTTTGATGGCTTGCAGGCTTTTCGCCAGCTGCGTTTCGGTGCTGTGCGAATCGGGCGCGGCCTGCGCCGCGCTGATCGACAAGCTGCACAACAACGAATAAATCAGTGTCCGGCTCAACATGGTTAATTGGCGCGCTCTTCCTGAATCAGCCAGCTGTCACCTAATTTCACCATCAGCAAGGTTTTATTGCCAGAGGTTTTCAGATGGCTGGCATGGTAAGACTGGCTAAATTTTACTGTGGCATGATCGCTGTCGCTGAATTTGACGGCAACATTACTGAGGTCAACCTGGATGGATTTTGGCTTGCTGAGGCGCTCTTGCCGGGTAGCCTCCCACGTCGCGCGACTTTCACCATTCGGCGTTTTGAAATCGGCGGCATAGAACGACAGATATTTATTCACATTTTTAGCTGACCAGGCGGCAGCCCAAGCATTGACGGTTTTTAATACCTCACTGCTGCTATCTGTTGCGGATGCGGGTTCTACACTTTTTTCGGCGGGAGCCGGCTGGGTTGTGACTGCCGCAACCGGTTCGATCTTGACTGGCTCCGGATTACTCGACGCAACAATGGTTGGCGCCGCAGTCCCTTGCGCAACAGCTGATTTGCCTCGCATGCCACCCGCAAACAAATCCTGAATCATTGCCAGCTTGGTTTTTGTGGCTGTGTTGCTGCGATCCAGTTGCAAGGCGCGATCATAAGCCTGGCTGGCCATCTTGGCATAAATGTCGCCGAGATTTTCGTGCGCGGTCGCATAGCTGGGATGAGTGCGTATCGCCATTTCCAGCGCCAGCCTGGCTTTGTCATATTGCCCCTGACTGGCATATAACACCGCGAGATTGTTATACGGCTCGGGCAATTCTGGATAGTCTTCGGTCAACGCCGAGAACACCTTGATCGATTCAGCGGTCTTGCCCTGCTCGGTGAAGATCAGTCCCTTGAGAAAACGCGCTTGCGCATCCTTGGGATTGTTGGCCAGAAATCCATCTACCTTATCCAGAGCCTGGCTGTGCTGGCCTTGCTTGAACAGTTTATGTGCATCCTGAATATCATCAGCATAGGCAGCGAGGCTGGCGCTTAACAGCCAAGCGCCAATAATCAGCGCGACGTAATGATGAGAACGGTTAAACATATTCATTTGTCGTTTGGTTTATAGGGTATACGGGTTCTAGCAGCGGCTGATTCTACCAAATTACCTGCGCATTTTCACAGTTTATGTTTGTTGGCGTCCCAGCCTCACTGGTGTTTCGGGTAAAATCTCCGCGCATTCTACGAAATTAAAACTGAAAACCGGAAAATCCAGCATGAGCGGTGCCCCACAACCTGTCATCTCCAATTTTATCCGCAGTATCATTGACGCCGATCTGGCCAGCGGCAAACATAACCGCATTGTCACACGTTTCCCGCCGGAGCCGAACGGCTATCTGCACATCGGTCATGCCAAATCCATTTGCCTTAATTTCGGGCTGGCGCAGGATTATCACGGCAAATGCAACCTGCGTTTCGACGATACCAACCCGGAGAAGGAAAGTGAAGAATACGCGCAATCCATCCAGGACGATGTACGCTGGCTGGGCTTCCAGTGGGACGGCGAGGTTCACTGGGCATCGGATTACTTCGAACAGTTGTACCAGTTTGCCATCGAGCTCATCAACAAGGGTTTGGCCTATGTGGATGACCTGACGCCAGAACAGATGCGCGAATACCGCGGCACGCTGACCCAGGCGGGCAAGAACAGTCCGAATCGTGAGCGCAACGTAGCGGAGAATCTCGACCTGTTTATGCGCATGAAGAGCGGCGAATTTGCCGACGGCAGTATGGTGCTGCGCGCCAAGATCGACATGGCCTCGCCCAATATGAACATGCGCGACCCGGCCATTTATCGCATCCGCCGCGCGCACCACATCCGCACCGGCGACAAATGGTGCATCTACCCGATGTACGACTACACGCACTGCATCTCGGACGCGCTGGAAGGCATCACCCATTCCCTCTGCACGCTGGAGTTCGAAGACCATCGCCCGCTGTACGACTGGGTGCTGGACAACATCGTCATCCCTTGCCATCCGCGCCAGTACGAATTTTCGCGGCTGGAACTGCACTACACCATCACCAGCAAACGCAAGCTGTTGCAGCTGGTAAACGAGAAACACGTCAGCGGCTGGGATGACCCGCGCATGCCGACCGTCAGCGGCATGCGCCGCAGAGGCTACACAGCGGAAGGCATCCGCGAATTCGCCAGGCGCATCGGTGTGTCCAAAAGCGAAAATATCGTGGATATGGCGATCATGGAAAGTGCGGTCCGCGACGATCTGGAGAGCCGTGCGGCGCGCGTGATGGCCGTGATCAATCCGCTCAAGGTCAGCCTGACCAACTGCGACGGCGCGCAGGCGCGCGAGGCCGATTTTCATCCCAACCATCCCGAGTTCGGCAAGCGTCTCGTACCGATCAGCAAGGATATCTTCATTGAGGCAGGCGACTTTGCCGAGGTGCCGCCGTCCGGATGGAAACGCCTCACCCTCGGCGGTGAAGTGCGCCTGCGCCACAGTTATGTGATGCGCTGCAATGAAGCGGTAAAAGACGCTTCCGGCCAAGTCATCGAACTGCGTTGCAGCATCGATCACGACACGCTGGGCAAGAGCCCGGAAGGACGCAAGGTGAAAGGCGTGATCCACTGGGTCGCATGTGAGTACACACTATCGGCCGAGTTCCGCTTGTACGAACAGTTATTCACCGTGCCGGAGCCGGATGCTGACAAGGAAAAGAGTTTTCTCGATTTCATCAATCCCGCTTCGCTGACCGTGGTGCAGGGCTGGGTTGAAAGTTGCGTAAAGGATGCCGCACCGGAAACACGCTACCAATTTGAGCGGTTGGGCTACTTCTGCACTGACCGCCGCGAGCATCAGCCGGGCGGCAAACTGGTGTTCAACCGCACCGTGACGTTGAGGGATTCATGGACAAAGGAATAATCACGAACAACAGCATTGTCGCCTTCGATGAAGCAAAAATGAAGTCGCTCAAGACAGTGACTTTTGTGGTTTATTTGTTGTACGCGTTTTCCTACTTCGCCGGTGTAACGGCGATCATCGGCATCATCGTCAATTATGTGAAAAAAGAAGAGGTCGCGGGTACATGGTTGGAGAGCCATTTCCGCTGGCAGATACGCACTTTCTGGCTTGGCTTGCTGTGGGCGGTGGTCGGTGTGTTGACGTCGTTTATTCTAATCGGATTTGCCATCCTGTTCGCTAACTTCTGCTGGATCATATACCGCATCGTCAAGGGCTGGCTTAACCTGAACGACAATAAACCCATGACTTTCTGATTTACTCATGCTGAAAATCTACAACACTCTCACCCGCGACAAACAGGAATTTGTGCCGATTGTGCCCGGCAAGGCCGGCATGTATGTGTGCGGCATGACGGTGTACGACTACTGCCATCTCGGCCACGCGCGCGTACTGGTGGTGTTCGACATGGTGCACCGCTGGCTCAAGGCTTCCGGCTACGACGTCACCTACGTGCGCAATATCACCGACATCGACGACAAAATTATCAAGCGTGCAGCAGAGAATGGCGAATCCATTTATGCGTTAACACAGCGCTTTATTGATGCGATGCACCAGGATGCTGATGCGCTCGGCGTGCAGCCTCCCGACCATGAGCCGCGCGCCACGCAATATGTGCCGCAAATGCTGGGGATGATTGCGCAACTGGAACAGAACGGACTGGCTTACCGGGCGGTGGATGGCGACGTGAATTACGCGGTGCGCAAGTTTGAGAGGTATGGAAGGCTGTCCGGCAAGTCGCTGGAAGATTTGCGCGCCGGCGAGCGTGTCGATGTTGCTGCTGACAAGCACGATCCGCTCGATTTCGTGCTGTGGAAGCACGCCAAGGAAGACGAGCCGGAAGAGGTGCAGTGGGCTTCGAAATGGGGCAAAGGCCGCCCCGGTTGGCACATTGAATGTTCGGCGATGGGCTCAGAGCTGCTCGGCAAACACTTCGATATTCACGGCGGTGGCGCAGATTTGCAGTTTCCGCATCATGAAAACGAAATTGCGCAGAGCGAAGGGGCGCACCAATGCCAATTTGTGAATGTCTGGATGCACAACGGCTTCGTGCGCGTGGACAGCGAGAAAATGTCGAAAAGCCTCGGCAACTTCTTCACCATCCGCGAAGTACTGAAGAAATATGACCCCGAAGTCGTGCGCTTCTTCATTCTCCGCGCGCACTACCGCAGCCCGCTGAACTATTCCGATGCGCATCTTGACGATGCCAAGGGAGCACTGACCAGACTTTATACTGCACTTAGATTTTTGCCCGTTCCAGCTTCAGCGGGCTTGGAGCGAATAGAAACGATCGATTGGAACGAAGCTCACGCCCAGCGGTTCATGGCCGCGATGGACGACGACTTCAACACGCCGGAAGCGATGGCGGCCTTGTTCGACCTCGCCAACGAAGTGAACCGCAACCAATCACCCGAAGCCGCCACCCAACTTAAACTGCTGGCTGGTGTATTGGGTTTGTTACAACAAGATCCGCGGGAATTCTTGCAGGGCGGCGACAGGAAAGGCCTGAGTGAAACGCAAATCAATGAGCAAATTGCCGTGCGCATTACCGCCAAGCAAGCCA
>JANLID010000007.1 GCA_024654105.1 Gallionella sp.
GGATCGATGTCGAGCGCATAGACTTTTTTGGAGAAGCGCGACAGTACCGCCAGGCTACCGGCCCGGTAGACGCCGACTTCGATGGCGCATTCGGGCCGCAGTTCGGCGAGCAACCCAGTAAGCGCCAGACGCTCGGCATCGGTCATCATCCAGTCATCACCACGCTTGTCGAGGCGTGCCGCGACTTCGGAAGGGGTCGCCGGTAAATGCGCGTTTCGGTTGAGGAATTGAAAGGCCATCTGTCAAAACCGGTTAGTTGACCTGCCCGTTGCCATCGCGTTGCCTGCTGTGGGTGATTCGGCGTTGCAGCGGGTGGAGCGACGCGCCCATTTAATATTGCTTACTGTTTCCTTCGTCCGCGCGCTTCGCAGGGTCGGCGATCTGAGTTCGTGCGGGTTGCTCCGCATCGTAAGAGGGTGCAGATCTTGCCATCTTTTACTCGTTACCGGTTTTCGGCGAGGAAGAGCAGGATGTTCCAGCGTATCGAAACTGCTGGCGGGTTATATTGAGGCCGACCGTGTGAAGTAGACAACGCCAGTTTTTCCCCTCCGTTTTCTGCTGATTCCGGGCATCAATCTTCGGTAGATGGGACGTAGCGCCAGCTTCAGCACATCCTTCACGGATTCGACCGGATGCGGCTGGTCGGGCAATTCCAGCTCGCGCAGCCCGGCCGTGACGCCCATGGTGTGCAGCGCCTGGAAATTGAAGCAGTTAATGTGCTGGAGCGGGGCCACCGCGTTGAGAGAGTTTGGAGTCGCATCCTGCGCATTCCAGTCCCAGAGTCTGAGACGGGCTTTAATATCCCAGCCTGTGGGGACGCCGAGCCGGATCACTCCACCTGGTTTCAGCGCTTTCGCCAGCTTGAGGAGGGTGTCGAGTGGATCGGCGAGGTGTTCGAAGACTTGCTCTGCGTTGATGAAGTCGAACTGCCCGGTGGGTAATTCGTTGCACCCCAGAACGGTGATGCCCATTTTCTCGGCATAGGCGGAGCGGACATCGGATAACTCCGCCCCAGAGGCGCTGCAGCCAAAGCCTTTCGCAAGCAGGCACCAATGGCCCCATCCCATGCCGAAATCCAGAAAAGCAATCTCACTGGGGGGGCGACCGAGAAACTCCAGCACTCGACTTAGTTCGGTCGCAATCCACAAGTAGTATCCCGGGCCGCGCTCGACTCGCTCCATCTGACGGACGGTAACTGGATCGAGCCAGCGCTCATAGAGGCGTTGCAGCACTTCTGTGCCTGGGATCTCCTGCTGATAGACGAGCCCGCAAGCCAGGCACTCATCCAGGATGTAGCGGGCGCCTTTGAGATACTCAAGTTCAACACCGGGCCCGACCCCTTTATAGTACCAGGCGAGGTAGTCCCGGATCGGCGACTCGGTGTAGGGGATATCGCACAGGTTGGCGATATGCGACGAGCCGCATCCAGGGCAGACAGATCGCTGGACGAAGTACTGATTCATCAATACCGCCCGCCGTATTGTTTTTTCAGAAAAACCCCATCGAGATGCCTGTTCATCGGTCCGATCAGAGTTGGTTTATGGCGAGAGTTTCGGCTGCATGAGATTGTTTATGGACAATTCGGAAGAACACCAGAAGCAACGAGATTTGCGTACCATTTGTCAGCCATCTTGTTGTAGCCATCCTGATTGGGGTGATACAGGTCTGCCATGTCAGGGCCAGTTGAGAGGTTGTCAGCAGCACCGATGTTATAATTGAGCGTGGCTCGCGTCACCCAGAACAGCTTGTCGCCGTTGTTGATGCGCGGCTGGACCATGAAGGAGACGTTGCTGTTAAACTGGTTAATGTTCTGGGTGGTCGTCGGATCCACCGAGCCGATTATTTGTGCGACGAATACCTGGATAGGCATCCCATTGGCGTTCTCCCAAATATCGATTTTGTTGAGGATGGCTTCAACATTGGTGGCTGACGTATCGGCACCGACGGCATCTTTGCCGTTGGTGCCGATGTGAAGCAGAATGACGTCGGGCGGCGTGTGGTTCAGCCAATCGTCGATTCTGCAGTTGCTGGCCAGGGGCGCACAGCTTGCCTGCTTGGTTGGGTCTGACGTCCCGTTTAAAATCTCACCGTCCTCCCAGCCATCATGGCCCTCATTGTCGCGGTCAACGGGTATATCAGTGTCGGGCCACGCTGATGCCCCTTCGGTCGTTCTGCTGCCAACAAAATTAATTCCGTAATTCGAGCTTAGGTTTTCGAGGTCCTTGAAAAGCTTACGCCGGTATCCGACGTACTGGTCTGGTGGAATGGAGCCTGAGATGCCAGCCGTGATCGAGTCCCCCAACGGCATGATCCGGACGGCGCCGTCGATAAAAACCCACGCGCTGCCGGTCGATATTAGTCCTCCCGCGTCCATGACCTGATAGGTGAATTTATCCATACCCCGAAGGCTAGAATTGTTTGGCGTATAGGAATAGTTACCGTTTATATCGATGTTCACGGTCCCCTTGCCGCCTTGAGCGCCAAGGGCGTATGTCAGCGACTGACCTTCCGGATCGGTGGCACTTAAAGCACCGGCCACCGGCGTGTTGACGGGTGTGGACGCGCAGCTGTTGTTGGCCACCGGCGGCTGGTTGATGCCGATGGTCACGGTTGCCATTGAGCTCGATGAGCCGTTGACGGCCCGATAGTTAAAGGCCGTGGCGGTGGTATTGTACGTATATGTGAAAGAGCCGTTAGCGTTAAATGTCAGCGTGCCGGGGGGGCCGCTGTAGCCGACCAGCTCGGCGGTGAGCCCGCTTCCAGAATCGTTTTGCAGCACGCCCGGCGCGCCGATCGTGATGGTGTCGCCCGGGTTGTTGACGTAGTAGTTATCCGCCACCGCTACCACAGAAGAAGAACCGCCGCTACTGCCGCCACAGCCGGTGAGTCCGATCATAACAAGCGCCAGCGTTATGAATGGCCGGGCGAGAACAGGTGGGGGATTTAGCAGATCACGCATAACGAATTAATTCTAAAATTAAATCTAATGGCGCAGAGTGTTAACGGATTGTGCTTAAAGCAACCGTAGAAAAACCACTCGATCTTGTATGATCATCCCATAAAAAAACTGCGCCGCAAATGCAGCGCAGTTTCTTCAAATAACATCGCTAATTAAAGCAACCAAATAAACCGCTTTTTATTTATTCCAAATGCTAGCGGGCGCAACGGAAGAAAATGCCATAAGTAGCATTGTCGTAATCCGCATCTATGCCAGCGTAGATATCTCCCGCAGTAATCGTCCCAGACGTAACACTACTCGGACCCATGTAACCTACCCGTAGCCTTCCGACCATCGTAACCGGCACGGTAGTGGCATTGGCGATCGTGCCATCGGTGAACATGGCATCAACGAATTCTAAATCTCCGTTTGTATTCATGCCAAGGGCTACAGCAGCCTGATTAAAGGCAGCGATATACTCGCCAGGAGTGAGGAGCCGCTTGTTGGCAGCGCGGCAAAAATCGACCGCCTCAGACCAGGACTTGGTTGCCGGTTGGCGAACGGTGTCGACGCAAGTCGGTCCGACACGTGTCATGCCGGCTACGCAGGTTTGAGTCCCGGCCCCAATTGCCGTGATGCGTGTGTCATTATCGTTCACCGCCGTCTTGACGGCGGTCATTTTTGCCGCGGTCAGCGTGTCGCCCGTGGTGTAGGTGTCGGCAATGGAGCCTGCAAGGGCAATCCCGCTGGTGGCGACGCCCAGTGCCATACCAAGAATCCAGCGAAGTAAAGAGTGTTTGTTGCTACTGCTCATGTTTGATCTCCTGCTAACAGAAATTTAGATGTAAATGTGAATAAAGTAGGATGAACTCAGCCAAGCGTGCAAGTGCCTAGCACTGCGGCTGTACCAAGCACGCACGTCGTGCTTGCCGGTGTTGAACCACCGCCACCGTCACCGCCACCGCCACCGCATCCGCCCAAAGTCACCAGGGCCAATACGAGCAGCAGGGTCTTGAGATTTATAACCTTCATCGTGTATCTCCTGACTTAACTCGAAAATTGAAGA
>JANLID010000014.1 GCA_024654105.1 Gallionella sp.
GTTCACGCAGGGCCCGTTCATGCTCCTTGGTGGCCGCCGCATCCATGACGTCGGACATGTCATTGAACGCATGCGCCAGATTTCCGAGTTCATCGTCCGACTTGATGTCCGTGACCCTTGCGGCGAGGTCGCCCTTCGCCCTTTTTGATACGGCGTCCATAAGGTTATGCAACGGATTTACAATCCAGCTCTTCAGTATCAGATTAACGAATATCAATCCCACGGCAAGGAAAGCGATGCTCCCGCCGATGGCCATCCAAAGCTCGTGGCGGATAATTTCATCCATTTTGTCAAGCGAGTAGCTGACACGGACAGCCCCATTGACGTCGCCACCGGTTACGGTGTGGCACTTCAGGCAATTTACACCCCGTGTATTTTCGGTTGCCCTGAAGGGCACGATAACGGTGAGTATTTTTTTGCCGTCTTTTTCGATGATTTCGTTTATATGTTCACCATCCAGGGCGCGTTTATCCAAATCATCTCTGGCGGCATCTTCGGGTCTGCCGGGCCCATACTGATCATTAACCGGCTTGCCACGCAGAGCCCTGGCTTCTACCACCCCCTCCCTTGCAAGCATTTTCTGGCTGATAATCTGGCGTTGGTCCATAGTCCCTGTCAGCATCATCGTGTTAAGGCTGTCAAAGTACATGGTGGTCATATCATCAGCCTGTTGTTGTACCTGCTCCATTATTCGGGACTTTTCCCGCTGAATGTTGTAGCTGGTTATGATGATTATCACCAGCGCAAATATAATGGCTATAGTGAAGCTGACTTTTTTTCTTATTGACTGCTTCCTGATGAAGTCTATACGGTTCAACATGATACGCTTCTCCTGTTAACTATACGGTTAAGCCAGTTATACCTTCCGGGTATGCCCCAGTCACCACTACGCTTGCGCCCGGATTTTCTCTGTCCGTTTTTTACATGAAGTTTCTTCGGTTTTTCTGCCAACCTTGGCGCAGAACGACCGCCATACTCTTGACACAATTGCCACATCGGGATGATCGGCGCCAAGACATTCCCCCAAAAGCATGCTCATCAATTGATCTCCAGCGCGCGATTGTACAATGGACGCAATCAAGAACCAACCGCAACAATCAGTTCCTATTCGGACCCCTTGAAAACCCCTTGCTTAAATCATCGCAATTTGTGACAAGAATGTATCGTAAATCAAACACTGGCGCGGCTTTCCAAGTAAATTTGAATCAGGTTAATGCGGGGTGGAAAAAGCCTGTCCTGAGCATAGTCGAGGGGCGTAGCGTTTCCCTCGGCGGATGGGTGGATACACGCTGCGCGCTTTATCCACCCCACATTTTCTGGTTCCGGCTTGTCCGGTTTAGGTTTGATCCAAACCCGTTTGTTTCAACCCGTAAATCTGGTATCGTTGCCCGCTGGTGAACTGCGGGTAGTTTGCTTCTTTTATCTGGTCGTTTAAGTGGGGCGCGGCATTAGCAACTTTTAATTATTTGGAAAGTTTATGGAACTTGAACTGAGCATACTCTGGGCGGCGATCGTCGCTTACGTCGTGTCCGGCACTACGGCGATCTTCGGCGTAGTTCTGCGTCGCCGGCCCGAGCGCGCCGTGCTCGGCCTGCTTGCCGCCGGGCTGCTGTTGCACGCGGTATCCATCGGGCTGCGCTGGGTGCGGCTCGACCACGGGCCTTTCCTCACCATGTTCGAGATTCTTTCGTCCAACGTGTGGAGCCTGCTGCTGGTCTTTACGCTCGCCTACTGGCGTATCCGCGCCATCCGGCCCACGGCTGCGGTGGTGATGCCGGTGATGTTCGTGATGATGGGCTGGCTGATGGTGAGCAATCCTGGCGAAGGCCATTTCCCGCCGACTTACCATACCCCTTTGCTTTACATCCACGTCGGCCTCGGCAAGGTGTTCATGGGCGCGGTGCTGGTGGCGGTGGGCATGGCCGGCGTAATCGTCCTCAGGGCGGCGGGTATCTGGCGCGAGCGCCTGGCGCATCTGCCGGCTGACGAGCGCCTCGATGATCTCGCCTACCGCTTCATGGCGCTGGGGTTGATCTTCGAGACCCTGATGCTGGTGGTGGGCGCGATCTGGGCGCAGGATGCCTGGGGCCGCTACTGGGCGTGGGATCCGCTCGAAACCTGGTCCTTCATCACCTGGCTTACGCTGGCTTTTGCAATACACCTGCGCTTTACGCTGAAGACGCGGCCGCGCACCGGTGCCGTGATGATACTCGCGGTGTTTGTGCTCGCCTTCCTCACCTTTTTCGGGGTGCCATTCATTACCACCTCGCCCCACAAGGGTGCGGTATGACGTTGTCCGGAGCCGTTCCCGCCGACCGGACGAAGGAAGCATCACGGCGCCTTGCCACAGCCTGGTTCGCGTTTGCGGTAGCGGCTTTAGGGGTATCTACCCTGTTTGCATTGCTGCTGATTGCCTCGCGCACGCCAGGGGTGGGCGCACTGCTTCCCAGTCACGACTTCTTCTACGGCGCACTGGTGCTGCACGTGGACCTGAGCGCAATCGTCTGGGTGCTGGCGGCGGGTTCTGCCTTGCTCGCGCTAGCCTCGCCACCCCGCGCCATGTGGACAGGCTGGTTCGCCCTGGCGTTGGGTGTTGCGGGCGCAATCCTGATGGCGCTGGGGCCGTTGCCGGGTCAGGTCGAGGTGCTGAAGAGTAATTACGTGCCGGTGCTGCGCTCCGGGCCGTTTTTGACCGGGCTGGGGTTGTTCGCCGCCGCCGCCGCCCTGATGGCGCTGCGCGCGGTCGTGCTGCTGCGGCCGTGGCAGGCGGAGGCCGGGGAACGTCCGGCGATGCTCGCGGTATATGGCGCAGCCTGGGGCGTGTTGCTGGCGGCGGTGACGGCGGGATGGGGACTCGTCCTGATCCCGGACATTTTCCAGCCTGCGGCCTACTTCGAGCATCTGTTTTGGGGCACGGGGCATATCCTCCAGTTGGCGAACATGCTGTTCATGCTGGCGGCCTGGCTCTGGCTTGCCGATGCATGGGGAATCGCCGTTCCGGCTCGCCGATACTGGTCACGGGTGGTGCTGTTCCTGGGGTTGCTCCCCTTGCTGGCGGTGCCCGTCCTGCTGTTCGCCTATCCGCCGGCGAGCGCGGAATTCAAAACCGGATTCACCGAGTTGATGCGCTGGGGTTCCTGGCTTGCGGCCGTTCCTCTGGGGCTGAGCCTGCTGTGGGGATTGTGGCGCAAGGGGGCATCGCCGCGTGTGACGGCGGGTGTGACCCGCCCTACGGCCACCGTAGGGCGGGTCACACCCGCCATTAGCGAAGTCGAAGG
>JANLID010000033.1 GCA_024654105.1 Gallionella sp.
GCTGGAACGCGAAATTGCGCGCTTCGTGGTGCTGGAACATGATCACCGTACCATCGGCTGCGCCGCACTATACCCGTTCCCCGACGAGGCGGCCGCCGAACTGGCCTGCCTCGCGGTGGATGCGCAATATCGGGATCGTGGCTATGGCCAGGCCATCCTTGACCATATGATCGGCATCGCGCAAACGCGGGGGCTGAAGAAACTGTTCGTGCTCACCACGCGCACCGCGCACTGGTTCATCGAGCGCGGCTTCAGCGAGGCCGATGTCTCCGCCCTGCCCGCGCAGAAAAAGTCGCTGTACAACTATCACCGGAAATCCAAAGTGTTTGTGCGGAAGATTTGATGTACTCTGCACTTACTACCGCTACCAAGAAACTCAATAGATATGAATCAGCGCATTGTTTTGATGGATGTTTCAAAAGAACGCAGCCCGACTACTATTGCTTCGACATTTCTGACCTATGAGGTTGTATGACATTGAAAAAAGTTTTGAACGTAGGCGGTAACAATAAAGCAATTCCTCTACCGCCCCAGTACGCAGACTTTGAACATTTTCTGCTCGATATCGACCCGAGAGGCTCGCCAGATATTGTGTGTGATGCACGCAAGCTTACAACCCTGGAAAGTAGTCAGTTTGATGCGGTATATTGCTCGCATAACCTTGAACACTACTATAGGCATGATGTGCCAAAGGTGCTGGCTGGTTTCTTACATGTCCTAAAGGATGGAGGGTTTGCGCAAATACGGGTACCAGACATCGGCGATGTGATGCGAGTTACTCTAGAGCGAGGGTTAGATATTGATGACATACTTTATCAGTCGCCTGCTGGGCCGATTATGGTTCTAGATGTATTGTATGGTTATAGCATTGAAATTGAGCGGAGCGGCCAAGATTTTTACGCCCATAAAACTGGCTTTACACAAAAATCACTATTGGCAGCGCTGCGCAGATCAGGGTTCTCAAAAACATACAGTGGGGTTGGGAACCTCGAAATTAGCGCCTTGGCATTTAAGGGAGCGCCCGATCAAGTTACACGTGCACTTTTCAACCTTCCTCACGACTAAAAACAAGTCGTGCGCACGAATCCGTGCCAACGGATTCTGCTCTATTTCTACGCGTGCCTCGCACCATCCCACGACGCAACCTTCAACAGCAGCATTTCCGGCAGCGCCAACAACATACACAGCAGTAAGCCGCCGCTCCAACCATCCTTGCTTTTCTCAGGATATCGCGTTCTTCCTGAACAGTGCCGACTGGGCATGCGCCTGCAATCCTTCGCCAAATGCCAGGGTGGAAGCGATTGCGCCGAGTGATTGTGCGCCTTGTGCCGATACCTGAATCAGGCTGCTGCGCTTCTGGAAGTCGTACACACCCAGCGGCGAGGAGAAACGCGCGGTGCCGGAAGTCGGTAACACATGGTTCGGCCCGGCGCAGTAATCGCCGAGCGATTCGGAAGTGTAGCGCCCCATGAATATCGCGCCGGCATGTTTCAGTTTGGGCAACAGGCTTTGCGGGTCTTCGACCGACAATTCCAGATGTTCCGGGGCGATACGATTGCTGATCGCGCACGCCTCGTCCAGGTTGGCGACCTGGATCAACGCGCCGCGATTTTCCAGCGCGGTCTGGATGATGTCACGGCGCGGCATCTGCCCCAACAAACGCTCCGCGCTTTGCGCCACCGCTTCGATAAATTTCGCATCCGGCGACAGCAGGATGGCCTGCGCCAGTTCGTCATGCTCGGCCTGCGAAAACAGGTCCATCGCAATCCAGTCGGGGTCGGTCTTGCCGTCACAGATCACCAGGATTTCAGACGGCCCGGCGATCATGTCAATGCCGCACACGCCGAATACGCGGCGCTTGGCGGATGCCACGTAGGCGTTGCCGGGGCCGACGATCTTGTCCACCTTCGGGATGGTCGCTGTGCCGTAGGCCAGGGCCGCCACCGCCTGCGCGCCGCCGATGGCGAACACGCGATTTACGCCGGACAGGTAAGCCGCCGCCAGCACCAGTTGATTCTTCACGCCGTCCGGGGTCGGCACGACCATGATCAGCTCGGCCACGCCCGCGACCTTGGCGGGCAGCGCGTTCATCAGCACCGAAGACGGGTAGGCCGCCTTGCCGCCCGGCACATACAGGCCGACGCGCTCCAGCGGCGTGATCTGCTGGCCGAGCAGCGTGCCGTCCGCTTCGGTGTAGCTCCACGAAGTCTGCACCTGCTTCTGGTGATAATCCGTCACGCGCTGCGCGGCCTGCTCCAGCGCACTGCGCTGTTCGGCGGGCAGGCCGTCGAAGGCGGCACGCAGTTCATGCTGCGGCAATTCCATCGCGGCGGCATTTTCCAGCGGCAGGCGGTCAAACTTGCGCGTGTATTCCAGTACGGCTGTATCGCCGCGCTTGCGCACATCAGTAAGGATTCCGGCCACAGTCGCTTCCAGCTTTTCGTCAGCAGCCGCCTCAAATGCCAGCAACTGGTTCAGTTGCACATCAAAATCGGCTTGTTTGGTCGAGAGTCGTTTGATATTCATTTGCCACCCATCTAGCTTGTCATTCACGCGTATTAACCGTAGGGTGGGCTACGCCCACCGTGCCGGGCATAGCCCGACCTTGTATGATTCCGGCTCACCCGTCTTTGGGAAGAGCTCCTGAATTTCTTGATCGCCCTTATTTTTTGATCGCAAGCGCAAATGCATCCAACATCGGCTGGATCGCAGCATGTTTCAATTTCAGCGCGGCCTGGTTCACCACCAGCCGCGACGAGATGTCGGCGATATGCTCGACCGCCTTCAGATTGTTGGCTTTAAGCGTGTTGCCGCTGCTCACCAGATCGACGATCGCGTCCGACAATCCGACCAGCGGCGCCAGCTCCATCGAGCCATACAGCTTGATCAAGTCCACATGCACACCTTTTGCGGCGAAGTGAGCCCTGGCGGTCTGCACATATTTGGTCGCCACGCGCAGGCGCGCGCCCTGGCGCACCGCTGAGTCGTAATCGAAATCCTTGCGCACCGCGACCATCATGCGGCAGCGCGCAATGTTCAAGTCCAGCGGTTGATACAGCCCGGTACCGCCGTGCTCGTTCAGCACATCCTTGCCCGCCACACCAAGGTCTGCCGCGCCATATTGCACATAGGTCGGCACGTCGCTGGCACGCACGATAATCAAGCGCACATCGGCGCGATTGGTCGGCAAGATCAGCTTGCGCGAGGATTCCGGATCTTCGAGCGCGGCGATGCCCGCCGCATCCAGCAGCGGCAGGGTTTCTTCGAAGATGCGTCCTTTGGACAGTGCGATGGTTATCATGTTTTTTCTCAAATAATTATTGCAGTTCTGGGGAAGGGTACGTGCCTGCGGCACTCAAGGGTGAAGGGGGAAGAGTAAATTTCTCCGATCTGCTTTTGCCCTTCTCCCTTCCCTCTTCCCCCTTCTCTACTTTAGCCTGCGAATCTGGGCACCGAGTGCCGACAGTTTCGCCTCAATGTGTTCATAGCCGCGATCCAGATGGTAGATGCGATCCACGATGGTCTCGCCCTGCGCCACCAGTCCGGCGATGACCAGGCACGCCGAAGCGCGCAAGTCGGTTGCCATGATGTTTGCGCCTTCCAGTTGCGCGCGGCCTTTGATCATGGCGGTATTGCCTTCCACGTCGATCTGCGCACCGAGGCGGCGCAGTTCCTGCACGTGCATGAAACGATTTTCGAAAATCGTTTCGACCACCATCGCGCTGCCTTCGGCAATGGTATTCAGTGCCATGAACTGCGCCTGCATGTCGGTGGGAAACGCCGGATAGGGCGCGGTGCGCACATTCACTGCCCTGGGGCGCTTATTCATTTCCAGGCTGATCGTGTTGCCTGACACTTTTATGGTTGCACCGGTTTCCTGTAATTTCTCCAGCACATTGTCGAGAATATCGGCGCGCGTATCGATCAATGTAATGCTGCCGCCTGCTGCCGCTGCGGCGACCAGAAATGTGCCACTCTCAATGCGGTCCGGCATGATGCGATGGCTTGCGCCGTGCAATTTATCCACGCCGGTGATAGTGACGGTGTCGCTGCCCGCGCCTTCGATTTTGGCGCCCATCGCAATCAGGCAATGCGCCAGATCCACCACTTCCGGCTCGCGCGCCGCATTTTCCAGTACCGTTACGCCATCCGCCAGTGTCGCGGCCATCATCAGGTTTTCCGTGCCGGTCACACTGACCAGGTCGAAGCATATCCGCGCGCCCTTGAGCCGTTTCGCCTGCGCGCGGATGTAGCCGTGCTCGATGTGAATTTCTGCGCCCATCGCCTGCAAGCCCTTGATATGCAGATCGACCGGACGCGACCCGATGGCACAGCCGCCAGGCATAGAAACGCGCGCCTCGCCAAAGCGCGCCACCAGCGGCCCCAACACCAGGATCGCGGCGCGCATGGTTTTCACCATATCGTAAGGCGCTTCGAGCTTGTCGATATGCGCTGCAGACAAGAAAACCAGATCGCCGTTTACCTCTATCGCCACCCCCATTTGTTGCAACAGCTTGCGCATCGTGGCGACATCGTTCAGGTCCGGTACATTACCGAGTTGCAGCGCATCACCAGTCAGCAGGCTGGCGCACAATATCGGCAAGGCCGCATTCTTGGCGCCGGAGATACGCACTTCGCCGTTAAGACGGCTGCCGCCCTGAATTGCCAGTTTTTGCATTGCCTGCCTAGTTCCGTCTTTGCCACTCTTCCGGCGTATAGGTTTTTATCGACAGCGCGTGGATTTCTTCGCGCATCCGCTCCCCAAGCGTTTGATAGACCAGTTGATGGCGCTGCACGCGGTTTTTGCCGGCGAAAGCATTGCTTACCACCACTGCTTCAAAATGCGTGCCGTCATCACCTGCCACGCTCAAATACTCGGTTGCCATGCCTTGTGCGATGTTGAGCCGAATGCTTTCCGGAGTGACCATTATCCTGAATTCCTGTTTAACCACGAAGAGCAAGAAGTGCATGAAGAAAAACACAAGGCATTTCCCATGAAACTGGAGCCTCCTTGCCGACGACATCCCATGTCATGCAACCCCATGATAAATCTTCGTGATCTCTGTTAACCAGCCACTTAGCGACCGTTGTTTGGTCGCTTAGTGGAATGGCTATAACCAATGACTAGGCTGTCGTTCTTAGACAGCCTAGTCAGATGGCTAGTAGTTTCACCAGTAGTTCCATCAGTCCTTCGTGGTAAACCGTTCGTGAGAATCAGGCAGATTGCTGGGGCAACAACTCGGCCACACCATACAAGTGCGCCAGGCTGAGCAAATCTTCCGGGAGGCCGGCCACGCGCAAAGTATGCTGGCTGCGCTGCGCGGCGCGCAGCCAGCCGAGCAACATGCTGACCGCCGCTGAATCAACTGCCTCAACCCGGGAAAGATCCACCAGCAGATCTTCGCTGGTCAAATGCTGCAAGCCCGCCTCGAACAACTCGGGCACGGTCGCAATGGTCAGGTGGCCGCTTACCACCAGCCGGCCATCCTCGCGCGCAATCATTTTGTGTCTGCCTTGTGCAGCGCCACATTGGCTGCGCTGGCATTTTTATCAGCCAGCGTCTTGATCAGGCCGTCGATGCCGTTTTCCTGGATTTCCGAGGCGAATGTGCCGCGATAACTATTCACCATACTGATGCCTTCTATGGAGACATCGAAGGCCTTCCAGCCGCCGCTGGTTTTTCTCATTTCGTAATCGACCGGGACCGGTGGTGCTCCCGGTTTGTTGATAACAGTCTTGACGGTAACTTCAGTCGCATCGGCAGCCATTTTGAACGGCTTCATTTCTATGGTCTGGTCGCGATACACGGTAAATGCCTTGGTGTAAGTACGCACCAGCATGTTGCGGAACTGCGTCACCAGCGCCTGCTTCTGCTCATTGGTTGCGGTGCGCCAATATTTGCCGACCGCCAGTTGCGTCATGCGCACAAAATCAAAATGCGGCAACACCTTGGCATCCACCAGATCCAGGATTTTTTTCTGGTTGCCGGCCTGAATGTCCTTGTCCTGCTTGACGATTTCGAGGACATCCTGCGCGGTGTTCTTGATCAACACATCCGGCGCAACCATTTCGGCTTGCGCAACACCGGTCATGCACACCAATGCTGCAACAATATTCATCAATCTTTTCATGCTTGAAACTCCTTGATCATTTTGCCGGTTCGTCAGCCTTGCTGTACAGGAACTTGCCGATCATGTCTTCCAGCACCACTGCAGACTGCGTCATTTTCAGTTGCTCACCATTCTTCAGCATCTGATCGTCGCCGCCGGGCATCAGGCCGATGTACTGCTCGCCCAGCAAACCGGAGGTCAGAATATTGGCGAACGTGTCCTTGGGAAACTGGTAACGCTTGTCCAGACTCATCACCACCTTGGCTTCATAGCGTTCCGTATCCAGCGTAATGTCCGTCACCCGCCCCACCAGCACACCCGCGCTCTTTATCGATGCCTTGGGCTTCAGGCCGCCGATGTTCGAAAAATAGGCATGCACCTGGTACGCCTCCGACACGTTGTAGGTGCCCAGGTTCCCCACCTTCAGCGCCAGCATCACCAGTGCGCCAATGCCTGCCACCACAAATACCCCCACCCACAGATCCATCGTCGTGCGTCCCATAACTCAATTCCCTCTAAACATGATTGCGGTCAAAACGAAATCCAGCATCAGAATCGCCAATGAAGAAGTCACCACCGTGCGCGTCGTCGCGCCGGATACGCCTTCTGCCGTGGGCGGCGCATCATAGCCCTCGAACAGCGCGATCACCGTCACCACGATGCCGAATACGAAACTCTTGAGCACGCCGTTCAGGATGTCCTCGCGAAAATCCACCGCGGCCTGCATCTGCGACCAGAACGACCCCTCGTCCACACCGATCTGCACCACCCCCACCAGGTAGCCGCCGAACACCCCCACCGCGCTGAACAACGCGGCCAGCAGCGGCATGGAAATCACGCCCGCCCAGAAACGCGGCGCGACGATGCGCGCGATCGGATTGACCGCCATCATTTCCATCGCGGAAATCTGCTCGGTCGCCCTCATCAGGCCGATTTCCGCCGTCATCGCCGAACCGGCGCGGCTGGCAAACAGCAGCGCGGCCACCACCGGCCCCAGTTCGCGCACCAGGCTCAACGCCACCATGCTGCCCAGCGCCGACTCGGAGCCGTAGCGTTTGAGCGTCTCATAGCCCTGCAAACCGAGCACCATGCCGACAAACAGACCGGCCACCACGATGATGATCAGCGACATCACGCCGGTGGAAAACAACTCCTTGATGATCAGGTGGAAGCGCCGGAAACCGCTGCCCGAGTGCGTCAGCGTGAGCAGAAAAAAGCGCGTCGCCACGCCGATGCGCCACACCGCATTGATGGTGCGGTGGCCAATTCCCTTGATCGCATTAACTGCCGGCATGGTGTCAGCCTTTCAAATTCAGGTCTTGGCGGTAATCACCGCCGGGATAATGGAAAGGCACCGGGCCATCCATCTCGCCATGCACGAACTGGTGCACAAATTCTTTATCGGAAGCGCGGATTTCATCGGGCGTTCCCTCCGCCATGATCACACCGCTCGCCACAAAATAAACATAGTCCACGATTTTCAGCGATTCCTGCACGTCATGCGTGACGATTATCGAGGTCGCCCCGAGCGCATCATTCAGGCGGCGAATCAAATCGCCCACCACGCTCAGCGAAATCGGATCCAGCCCGGCAAACGGCTCATCATACATGATCAGCATCGGATCGAGCGCCACGGCGCGCGCCAGTGCCACGCGCCGCGCCATGCCGCCGGACAGCTCGGACGGCATCAGGCTGTGCGTGCCGCGCAGGCCGACCGCATTCAGCTTCATCAGCACCAAGTCGCGGATGATCTCTTCCGGCAGATCGGTATGCTCGCGCATCTGGAACGCCACGTTGTCATACACCGACATATCGGTGAACAATGCGCCGAACTGGAACAGCATGCCCATCTTGCGCCGCATGGCGTACAGGTTGTTCCGGCCAAGCTCATGAACCACCTGCCCATCCACCTTGACATAACCTTTGGTCGGCTTGAGCGCGCCGCCGATATGGCGCAGCACCGTAGTCTTGCCGCAGCCGCTCAAGCCCATGATGGCAACCAGCTTTCCCTTGGGAAAAACCATGTTGATCCCCTGCAGGACAGGCCGCTTGCCATAGGCGAAATTGAGGTCACGAATCTCGACCAGCGCGGGTGAAGACAAAGTTGGAATCCACGGAATCAGGAGGGTGCATTCTAAACCAGCGCACCCGCAATCCTCAACTTATCATTGAAACGGGAACCACGAAGAACACGAAGAACACGAAGACCGCGAAGAAGAACAGTAACCTGTTGTTCCAAAAATGGTAGCCACCTTGCCGATGATCATCCAACCTCATGAAAAATCTTCGTGATCTCTGATGAAACTACTGGTGAAACTACTAGCCATCTGACTAGCAGCCTGTCGGACTTAAAATTTCACCAACCACCCCAATAAAATGCTATAATTCGTCGCGTAATCATAAAGTTATCACACAAAACCCATGAGCCG
>JANLID010000087.1 GCA_024654105.1 Gallionella sp.
GCTTGGAATCCAATCAACTTGGTGGTCCAGGCCCTCCTTGAGAATCTTCTTGACGGTGCGGTACGAGGGCGAGCCAAAGCGCAGTGCACGGGCACAGGCCGCCTCCAGGCGAACGGCGCCGAAACTGTCGCCAAGCCGCAGAAGACCTTGGGCCGCGCGCAGGTGATCGAGTACGCGGTTGGCGAACAAGCTTTCGATAACGGCCAGACAGGACGCGCCCAGCGCTTTGGCCTGAGCGAGACACCATTGAGGGTCGCGCATGAGATACGCCTGAGCATCCGGGGGCATGTGCTCGTCTACCGTGGAGCGAGTGCCGGGTTTGAACAAGCGCGGGTGCACGGCGACCAGTTCGTGCTCGCGGTAGATGCGCAGCGCGCTCGGTGCAACCTCCAACCAGAGGGTTTCACGAATCAGGCGAAACGGTGCCGAGTAGGAGCACAGATCGAACTGCACATGGCAGTTCGGGTGCAACTTCGCTTTGGCCCAGACGGGGCATTCCGGGGCGATCGCCGGCAGCGGCTGCAGCAGGGCTTGTTCGGTCTGCGCAAACAATTTCAGCGGCCGCTCGCGCGTGGTCCCGTGAATACGGTTGCCGGCTTCCCCCATGATCCAGGCGTGCAGCGCCTCGTTCGCCTGCACCACGCTGTGGAACTCGCGCAGCGGCACGAAATTGAATTTGACGTATTTGACGCCGGCCTCCACGCGCCCTTTTTTTGCAGGGTCAGCGACAGGACACGGGTCAATTACAAACGAATATCCCAGGGCCAGATCGGCGTAGGAACGCTGCACCGTGGGCTCGTAGTAGCAGGCGCGCGTGATCGCGCACTTGGGATTATCGATCCGAATCTTCTTGGGCACGCCGTTGAACCATTCAAAGGCATGGCGATGGCAGGAGATCCAGGTTTCCACGGTCTGGTTGCGTACGATCTCGGCGTACTGGTGCCGGCTCCAGGCCAGCGTCATCACGAAGATCCAGGTCTTGAACACCTCGCCCGATTGCCGGTCGGTGATCACCGGACCCGAGCCGAAGTCCACCTGCGCCATCTCGGCCACCGCGAACTCCAGGATGACGGTCGCCGCCGGCGTCGTCGGGGCCTCGCGTCCGAGAAACCGGTACAAGGTATGGGCACTGCCCGTAAAACCGTGCTTGCGCGCCAATGCTTGGCGCATAGTACTCACCTGAATGCCTTGGGCATGCCAGGCGAGCACTTCCTCCCGGAACGACTCGACCGTGGAGATGTTCTGCGGATTCTTGCCAGCGGCCTTGCAGTGCTCGGCAATCGCCGCATCGTCGGGCATCGGACTGGCCGCATCGAGCCAGCCCCGCTCCGCGCCAATGCGCCGAATATTGGCAACCGTGTTGCGCCCCACTCGCTGGGCTCGGGCCACCTTGCGGTTCTTCTCCCCCAACCGCAAACGCTGAATGATTTGTCTTACTTCGTGCATTTCGAACCTCCTGTTAGCCATTGCGTCTTCCCCCGGTAAAATTGCCGGAGGTTACGCAATCGGAAG
>JANLID010000099.1 GCA_024654105.1 Gallionella sp.
CCCTGCTGCGCAACGCCGACGTCGCCATGTACCGCGCCAAGGAGAAAGGCAAGAACAACTTCCAGTTCTATTCGCCGGCCATGAACGCCGAGGCGCCCAAGCGCCTGGCGCTCGAAACCGACCTGCGGCGCGCGCTGGAGCGCCGGGAATTCCTGCTCCACTACCAGCCCAAGGTGGACCTCGCCACCGGCCGGATCGCCGGCATGGAGGCCCTGTTGCGCTGGCAACACCCGAAGCAGGGGCTGATCTCGCCGCTGGAATTCATCTCGCTGCTCGAGGAAACCGGCCTGATCGTGCCGGTCGGCGAGTGGGTGTTGCGCAGCGCCTGCGCGCAGAACAAGTCCTGGCAGGAGGCCGGCCATGCCCCGCTGCGCGTGGCCGTGAACCTGTCCGCGCGCCAGTTCAAGCAGCCCGGCCTGGTCGAAATGGTCGGGAACGTGCTGGCGGAGACCGGTCTCGATCCGGGTTACCTGGAACTCGAACTGACCGAGAGCATCCTGTTGGAGCACACCGAGGAGAGCCTGGCGGCGCTGCGCAAATTCCACGACCTGGGCATCCATCTCGCGCTGGACGATTTCGGAACCGGCTACTCCTCCTTGAGCTACCTGAAACGCTTCCCAATCGATTCACTCAAGATCGACCGCTCGTTCGTGCGCGACATCACCACCAACCCCGATGACGCCACGATCGCCCGGACCGTGATCGCCATGGCCCACAGCCTGCGCATGACGGCGGTCGCCGAGGGCGTGGAGACCGGGGAACAACTGGAATTCCTGCGCGCGCACCAATGCGACCAGATGCAGGGCTACTATTTCAGCCGCCCGCTGACCGCCGAGGTCTTCGCGCAACTGCTGGCGGACAACCGGAGTTTGGGTGCGGAACCGGGGAGTTGAGCCTGGAAAAAGCAAATCAGCCGCAGATTAATGCAAATGTATCATCCTAAAAACGGCTTTAGCCGCAGATGAACGCAGATGAATCATGCCATTGATGCACCGAGGCCATTCACCCATTTGGCGGGCTGGCGAATACCGGCAGCGCATTGAATATCCGCGTTTCTGCGGAGCCCGGCGTATGGCACGACAGTGCGGCATTGTTGGTGTAGGACATCTTGCCCGAAGTCCCCATGCGGCAGTGAGTGCTGAGCCTCTCCTATCCGCTGCGCTTTCTGTTCGCCAGCCGCCCTGAGATTATGGGTGAGGTGCTCGGCATCGTCTATCGCACCCTGGCGACCCATCTGATCAAACGAAACCGGGATTTATTTAGGTTCCCGACTGGGATATCCGGAATGCCCGTATCAGGTTTAACGTCAGTTAAACCCATGCGGGTAAACGGGTCAACCGAAAAGCGCGGTGAGCGCGGAGATTATGTGGCCGATCGTTCAGCGGTTAGGCCGCTGTAAGCCTGACTTTGCCGACATTGCCCAACTTTACGCGTTGCTTCGCCTGCCACAGGTCATGGTTGTACTGCATGGCAAGCCAACTCTCCGGAGAGCGGCCAAGCGCCTTGGAAAGGCGCAGCGCCATTTCCGGACTGATACCGCTGGTGCCGGTAAGTACGCGGTTCAAGGTTGACGCGGCCACGCCGAGCTTGCCGGCCAGTTCGCGGCCACTAAGCCGATTAGGCTTCAGATAAGAACTCACCGGGATGAGGGGGATTGTGCATGGGCATGCGCGTTATCGCGACACCGCTACCGGCTGGTATGTGCCCGACTGCTCACATTCTTGAACTCGCGCAATACTGCATTGATGCGTGTTTGATAGCCCGGCCCCTGCGCCTTAAACCACTCCAGGACGTCTGCGTCCACGCGCAGCGAAATGGACGCTTTTGACGGAACGAGTTTTAGACCCTGACGTAGGATGCCCCGGACGATATGTTTGACGTCAGCCTCGGGGTGCTCGGACGTCAGCTTGATGTCCTTGTCCTTCATTGCCTTGACGCGAGACCAATCAGTCCTAGATGTTTTCGAAGAAGATGATTTGCTCATTTTTCGTCGCCTTACGAAAAGAGATGACGTGAATGCGCACAACCGTTTCAGTGTGCACGATGGAGACCGGGGTACCGTTCAGTAAACCAAGCGTAACGAAACGTTGTTCACTGTAATCGAACCTGTCGTCCTCGAAGGTAAAGGTCGGTCCCTCAAAAACCTTGGCGGCATCCCGAAAATCCAGGCCATGCGCTTTAAGGTTGGACTTTCGCTTTACCTCCTTCCAGGTAAACCGCATGATCCAATTGTATATACGTTATGTATGTGCGTCAAGGAGCTACTTTCCAACACCAGACTCAGGAAGACGGTTATTGCGCTAGGCCGAAGTCGCCCGCAGCTTGGCCAACGTTTCGGCGCCGGGTAACAGTGACACGGCTTTGTTCTCAATCTCCGCATGGCGCCGTTCCACTTCGGCAGCCCAAGCCTCTTCCACTTCGGGGTCGACGTCCAGACTGGCGATGAGCCGTTCGACCAGTCGCGCGCGTTCAGCTGTGGACAACTGCAACGCCTCGGCTTCAATCGATTCAATAGTTGAGGACATGGACGTCTCCCGACCGCAACAGACAAGATGGGTCTATAGATTGCCACAATGCAAGTAATGGAAGCAAATCGCCCTTCGACGGGCTCAGGGCGAACGGAATTTTTCAGAACTTCCTCAAGAACCTCTGAACAAGTAGCAATGCCGTCATGCCAGCGCGACCGCCATGGATGGCGGAAGTACTGGAAACGCAGGAGCAGTTTCCAGTGCAAGCCGGCATCCAGAATCGGCCTGACGGCCGATGCTTTTTCAAAGCCTGGATTCCTGCTTTCGCAGGAATGACGACTTAGTGAGAGGTTCCCTAATGCTAACTGCGACTTTGCAGCGCCGCGATGCGCTCGTCCAGCGGCGGGTGCGACATGAACAGGCGCTTGATGCCAGAGCCCACGCCGCCGGCGATGCCGAACGCCGCCAGGCGGTCCGGCAGCGGCTCGGTGGCGCCCCGCTTGAGCGCCTCAAGGGCGGCGATCATGTTGGGCGTGCCGGCGAGTTTGGCGCCGCCGCGGTCGGCGCGGAATTCGCGCTGACGGCTGAACGCCATGACGATCATGCTGGCGAGGATGCCGAGCACCACTTGCGCAATAATCGTGGTGATGAAGAACGCCGGGCCGGTGCCGCGCTCGACCTTGAACACCACACGGTCGACCAGATGGCCGACGACGCGCGACAACACGATCACGAAGGTGTTGACCACGCCCTGAATCAAGGCCAGCGTCACCATGTCGCCGTTCGAGACGTGGGTCATCTCATGGCCTAGCACCGCCTCGACCTCCTCCTTGCGCATGCGGTTCAACAGGCCGGTGCTGACCGCGACCAGGGCGTTGTTGCGGTTCATGCCGGTGGCGAAGGCGTTCGGCTCGGGCGAATCGAAGATCGCCACTTCCGGCATGCCGATGCCGGCGCGTTGCGCCTGCTGTTTCACGGTATCGACCAGCCAGCGCTCGGTGGCGTTGGCCGGGGTCGCGATCACCTGCGCGCCC
>JANLID010000102.1 GCA_024654105.1 Gallionella sp.
TGTCAGCCCGCAACATCTGCAGGCGTACCTCAATGAGTTCACGTTCCGCTTCAACCGCCGCTTCTACCCCTTCAACGCCTTCCGCTCCCTGCTTGGCATTGCGGGCGATGTCACCGCGCCAACCTATGCCGAGCTTTATGCCAAAAAATCACAGCACACTACATCTAGCGTGCTTGGGAGCTAACCCGATAAGCACGGATTAAAGAAACGTGGCTCACTCATCAGGACAGCTATGTGCGCTTGATCTTTGAGCGCCGCCAATATGTAGCCGATTTGCGCCGCATGGTGGTCGAGGTACAGCAGGCGAATAAAGAATTGGAGCTGTATGAAGTGGCAGCGAGAGACTATGGATTCGTAGAGGAATTGCTGGCATTCGATTTTGATGCGCCTATCGTAGCCGGGCCGATTTTGCCGCCGGGAAGTCATCTGGAATTCCGGTTGGAAGGCGAGGAATTCTGTTGGCTCAACAGAAAAAGATTGTTTGGTTGGCCGCCGCGATATTTTCCGTGCTGGGGAATCAATCGTGCATTCAAAAGATGGACGAAGTTTTCCCAGCGTGGGTATGCAGGGAATCCGAATCAGTTTTACTTGATGAATGAAGATGATCGAGTGGCTTGTGATGCGGCGGGCTTTGAACTGGTGGCGATTCTGCGGCAGTGCCTTGATGAAAGCTCTAACTCACCCGAGATATCGGTGAGCTATAGCCCGTGCAACGTACCAGTTGTCTCGAAAGGGTGATGCGATGCTTCAGTGTATTCAGAAAACACTTACTCGCATCGAGGCCGAGCATGGCGTGCGCATCCTTTACGCCTGTGAATCCGGCAGTCGTGGCTGGGGTTTCGATTCTGCCGATAGCGATTGGGATGTGCGTTTCATTTATTGCCACCCGCACGACTGGTATCTATCCGTCGAAGAAGGGCGCGATGTGATCGAGTTGCCGATTGATGATTTGCTGGATGTGAACGGCTGGGATTTGCGCAAAAGTTTGCGTCTGATGAAGAAGTCTAACCCCGTGTTACTGGAATGGCTTTCGTCGCCGATTGTGTATCGGGAAAATACCGGTGCGATGGCAGCGTATCGTTCGCTTGCACAAGATTTTTACCAGCCTGCGGCTTGTTTGCATCACTACCTGCACATGGCGAAGGGAAATTTTCGCGAGTATCTGCAAGGCGAAACGGTGTGGCTGAAGAAGTATTTCTATGTGCTGCGCCCGGTGCTCGCGTGTTTGTGGATCGAGCGCGGGTTGGGCGTTGTGCCGATGGCTTTTGACGATTTGGTTGCTGGCGTGGTGAAGGGCGAAGAGTTAAAGAGCAGTATTATCAAACTGACCGAGTTGAAAAGGTCAGGAGCCGAGTTGGATAAAGGGTTGCGTATCGCAGTGATTCATTCCTTTATTGAGCGCGAAATTGCGCGCTTGGATGCAGTGGTTGCAGACACTTCCAGAAGCCCGGTGCAAACGGAATTGCAAGAAAAGATGAACCGATACTTTAGGGATACCTTGGAATAGATACAGCCTGCTTGAATTTTAATTGCCGCCCATCCCAAAATGGGACTAAAATACCTCCATGCGTGTGATTACCTTATCCACCCTTAAAGCCTTTTGGAAAAATAATCCAAGTTGTCTGGATGCGCGTGAGCCGAGCCCGCGTAGGGCGTATTAGCCGCGAGGCGTAATGCGCCGAATGTTTGAAATTAGATCGAATTCTTTCCAATCGAAAAACTAACCAATCTGTATCGTCAGTTTTTTCCCGCATGCTTCTGCATAGCGGCGCAGGGTGGCGAGCGATGGCGAGTGTTTGCGGCTGCCCAGCGAGCTTTCGATGCGCGCCAGCGAGGATTGCGCAATGCCCATGCGCTCCGCCACTTCGGCTTGGGTTAGTCCGGCTTCTTTGCGAGCCAGCAACAGCGCATCAAGCGCGGAGAATTCATCTTCCAGTGCATTGTATGCGGCCTTGAATGCCGGATTCCTCAACGATTTGGCAAGGTGATCCGCCGGGTCGAACGGTATGGGTTTATGCGGTTTAGCCATGTTTAATCTCCTTCATGCGTTGCTTGGCGATGTCCAGTTCATGCTTGGGTGTCTTGTCGGTTTTTTTGATGAAGCCGTGCAGGATGATGATGCGTTGCCCGACCAAGGTGCAGAAAAACGCCCGTCCAATGCCTTCTTGCCCCTTGGCACGTATTTCGAATAAACCGCCACCCATCGCTTTGGTGTAAGGCAACCCGAGATTTGCGCCGTGCTCCACCATGCGCAGAGCGATGCGCGTGAAGCTGGCATTGATTCCTGCGGGCCATGTCAGCACGGCTTGCTGCACGTCTTCATCGAAAAATTCTATTGCATATTTCATGTGCGCAATATAACGTGTATGTTATAAATGGTCAAGCCGCACCGGGTGCATTTGAAAGTGGTGGAGGGGCAGCGGTTTTCACCCCTCTCCCCGCCATTTTTGTTGCAGCCCATCCCAAAATGGGACTAAAATACGCCCATGCGTGTGATCACCTTATCCACCCTTAAAGCCTTTTGGGAAAACAATCCAAGCTATCTGGATGCGCGTGAGCCGAGCCTCGCGTGGTATCGGCAAATGCTGGTGGCGGATTGGTCTTCGCCTTCTGCGGTGAAGGCGGATTTTGGCAATGCCAGCATCCTGAAAGATGGGCGTGTGGTGTTCAATATCGCTGGCAACAAATACAGGCTGGTGGTGTGGATCAATTACACTTATCGCGTGGTGTATGTCCGTTTCATCGGTACACACAAACACTATGACGCGATAGATGCGCAAACTATATGAGGTGTAAATATGGACATTAAACCAATCAAGACCAAGGCGGATTACCGTGCGGTACTCAAGGAAATTGAGGGATTGATGACGGCGAGCGCCAATACGCCGGAAGGTGAACGGCTGGATGTGCTGGTAACGCTGGTGGAAGCTTATGAACGCAAGCATTATCCGATGGAACTGCCCGATCCGATTGAGGCGATTAAGTTTCGTATGGATAGTCTTGGGCTGAAACCGAAAGATTTGCAGCCGATGATCGGCGGGCTGAACCGTGTGTATGAGGTGCTGAATTACACACGTCCACTGACGCTTTCCATGATTCGCCGTTTACACGAGGGGCTGGGTATTCCGGCGGAATGTTTGATTAAACCATCGCAGCAGCAGCAGCAGGCGGCTTGAGCGCGGCTGAAAGAAAGATTTGTTGTTGACTGACCTGGTAATCGGCGAGCAATGAACGTTTCCAGCAAACAACGCATCCAGGATGAACCCGCCTTTGTGCTGCACAGCTATCCGTTTCGCGAGACCAGTTTGATCCTCGATGTGTTCAGCCGCAAGTATGGGCGCCTGCCGATCATGGCGCGCGGCGCGCGGCGCCCGAGATCGGCGTTGCGCGGTTTGCTGATGAATTTTCAGCCGCTGCAATTGAGCTGGTTCGGCAAGGGCGAAGTGCGCACGCTGCACGGCGCGGAATGGCAGGGCGGGCAACCTTACTTGCAAGGCACGGCGCTGATGTGCGGCTTTTATCTCAACGAACTGCTGCTCAACCTGCTGGCGCGCGACGATCCGCATGAGCAATTGTTCGATTATTACCGCGCCACCTTGCACCGCCTGGCGCATGAAACCGATCATGCCGCCACGTTGCGCTGTTTCGAGAAACACCTGTTGCAGGAACTGGGCTACGCGCTGGCGCTGGAGCGCGAGGCGGGCAGCGATGAGGCGATACAGCCGGAACTCTGTTATCGTTATGCCGTGGAACGCGGGGCAGTGCAGGATGACGGCGGAGGCGGGCTGCCGGTGTTGGGCAAGACCCTGCTCGATATGGCGGCGGATGATTACGTCGACCCGGTTAGCGCGCAGCAGAGCAAGCAACTGATGCGCATGCTGCTGAACCACCAGCTCGGCGGCAAAACACTGCATACGCGTGAACTGATCAGGGAATTACAAAAGCCGTGAAGTCTTGGTCATATAGATTTTGGCTGCTGTCCTTGCCACTTTCATTGCCGCAAGACTGGCTCGTAGAAATTGAATCGGCATAACCGGGTGTCGCAAAAATTCACCCACAAAAAACTCAAATCCGCTCCAGCACCGCCGCGAAAAAGCCGTCTGTGCCATGCACATGCGGACGCAGCTCAAGATAATCCCCCATCTCCAGCGCAATCTTTTGTTGCTGCAACACTTCACCAGCCGGGCGCAACGCGAAGTCTGGATGCGCGGCGAGAAAGGCTTGCACGACAAGCTGGTTTTCTTCCGGCAGGATGCTGCAAGTCGCATATACCAGCCTCCCGCCCTTTTTCAGCAGGCGGCTGGCGGAAGCAAGGATGGCGGCTTGTTTTTGCACAAGCTCATCAAGACTGCCGGGCGATTGGCGAAACTTCAAATCCGGATTGCGGCGCAGCGTGCCCAGGCCGCTGCACGGCGCGTCCACCAGCACGCGGTCGATCTTGCCGGCCAGGCGCTTCACCTTGAGATCGTTTTCATGTGAAATCAGCATCGGCTGGATGTTGCTCGCACCGGAACGCTTGAGGCGCGGCTTGAGATTGGCGAGGCGTTTTTCCGACACATCCATCGCATACAAACGGCCTTGCGAATTCATCAGCGCGGACAGCATCAGCGTCTTGCCGCCTGCGCCGGCACAAAAATCCACCACCATGTCGTTACGCTTGGGCGCGAGCAAAAAACCGAGCAACTGGCTGCCCTCGTCCTGCACTTCGATCTTGCCTTCGGTGAACAACGCGTCGCGATTGAGCGGAATTTTTTTCTTGAGCCGTATGCCGGCAGGCGAGTAAGGCGTAGCGGCGGCTTCAATATTTTTGTCATGCAATTGCTGCAACACTTCGTCGCGTTTCGCGAGCAGGGTGTTGACGCGGATGTCCAGCGGCGCGCCCTGCTGCATGGACAGGCCGATGGCGAGAATATCGGCATCGGAGTAGGAGACACGCATCTTTTCCACCAGCCATTCCGGCAGTTCGGCCTGCACCGATAACGGCAACTCCTCAACCTTCACGCCTTTGACCGTGGCGAGCCAATCTTTCTCGTCGCGTTTCAATACCGGTTCGATTTCGCGCAGGTTATAGCCGCCGAACCTGACCAGCCAGGCGAGCGCCATGCGGCGCGGTGTGGTATTGCCGGCACAGGTGATTTCCAGCAGCAGGCGATGGCGCAACACACCGAACACTGTCTCGGCGACTAACTCGCGCTCGTTGGAGCCGATGCGCTCATTCTTGAAAAAGTAACGCAGCGTGGTATCAGCAGGATGCACCAGCGGCAGGATGGCTCGTAGCGCCTGGATGACGAGGTCTAAACGGTATTCGGTGATCAGCATGTAATAAATAAGGCCAAAACTCAAGGGCGCAGTTTAGCAGGTGCCGCGCCTTGGGCGCAGGCGCTTCGGCATGGGTGAGGACAAGGCAATGCAGCATGGCCAGGCCGAAATATATAGTTCATCCGGGTTTGCCTCCACCAACAGTCTCATTTAACTTCTTACGGAAATGCAGAAGCTGACCTGGCCACTGAAAATTGGCGATTTGCAAAGGAAACCGTCATCAGGCTTTCCACAACGTCCAAATACCAATAATGACGAAGCCCATCCCGGCGGCATAGTGCAAATATTTCTCGTTAATGTAGTTTGACAGCGCACTGCCAACCAGCACACCGATGCCGGATGCAGCAATCAATGCCAGCGATGCGCCCAGAAAGATTGCCCATTTACCAGCCTCCTTGCCTGAAGCGAACAGCATGGTGGCGAGTTGCGTCTTGTCACCCATTTCGGCGACAAACACCGAGGCAAATACAATCGAAAATGTTTTCCAGTCCATTGGGTTTCTTGAGTGATACGAAATGACGCTGCGCGCAGCAGTTTCGACTATTTCAGGCCCAGCACATCCTGCATGTCATACATGCCCGCCGGCTTTTCTCTCAGGAAGCGCGCGGCACGCAGCGCGCCCAGCGCAAAAGTCGCGCGACTGCTGGCTTTATGGGTAATTTCAATGCGCTCGCCAACCCCCGCATAAAGCACGGTATGGTCGCCGACGATGTCGCCGCCGCGCACGGTGGCGAAACCGATGGTGGAAGGATCACGCTCCCCGGTTACGCCTTCACGGCCATATACAGCGCATTGCGCCAGATCGCGCCCCAGAGTACGCGCCACGACTTCGCCCATGCCCAGTGCGGTGCCGGACGGCGCATCCACTTTGCGGCGGTGGTGCGCCTCAATGATTTCGATGTCATAGCCGTGGCTCAATACCCGCGAGGCCGTCTCCAGCAACTTGAACACCAGGTTCACGCCGACGCTCATGTTGGGCGCAAACACGATACCGATGTCCTGCGCTGCCGCGCCAAGTTGCGCCTTTTGCTGCGCACTCAGGCCGGTCGTGCCGATCACCATATTCACGCCCAGTTTGCGGCAGGTTTCGAGGTGAAGCAACGTGCCTTCGGGACGGGTAAAATCAATCAGTACGTCCGCGCCCTGCAAGGCGGCGGCTACATCCGCACTGATTTTTACGCCACAGACCGTGCCGCACAATTCTCCGGCATCTTTACCCAGCAGTGAGCTGCCGCCATGCTCCAGCGCGGCATGCAACACCAGATCATCGGCCTGCATCACACACTCCAGCAACGCACGCCCCATGCGTCCGCCGCTACCGGCAATGGCGATTTTGATTTTACTCATACCATTTCCTTTGCTTGCCTGCACGCTCTTTGTCGATCACTGTGTCACCGTCCTGCCTGACTGTCATCAATGCGCACCAGGTTATCGCCTTCAAAATAAAGTGTCAGCCGTTGCTTTTCGACCAACTCACCGCGCTGTTCCAGGAGATAAACATAGTCCCAGCGATTACCGTGAAAGACATCACTAACCATCGGCGTACCCAGCACATAACGCACCTGCTGCCTGGACATGCCGATCTTGAGCTTGTCGCGCATTTCCGGCGTAACATAATTGCCTTGGCGGATGTCCATTTTGTATGGCGACAGCACCGGTGAGGAAAGGTAGCTGCATGAAGCCAGCAGCATGGAAAGCAGAATCAGTTTGATACGCATAATCATCTCGTCACTTCAATCTTCAATTAACGTCGCATGATACCTCAAGCGGCCATACCCAACATCTCTGCCGCATGCTTGCGCGTAGTTTCAGTAAGCTTTACGCCGCCCAGCATACGGGCGATTTCCTCAATGCGTTGCTCACCGCCCAACACGGAGATGCGGCTCAACGTAACGCCATTTTCCACTATCTTGTTGACTTGCCACTGATGATCGGCCGCAGCAGCAACTTGCGGCAAATGCGTGACACATAGAACCTGATAGTCTTCACCCAATCGCTTGAGCAAACGTCCGACAATTTCTGCCACGCGTCCGCCGATGCCGCTGTCCACTTCGTCGAAGATCAGCGTCGGTACGCTGGCGATTCGGCTGGTAGCAACCTGTATCGCCAGACTGATGCGCGACAGCTCGCCGCCGGAAGCAACCTTGGCCAGGCTGCGCACCGGCATCCCGGGGTTCGCGGCAACCTGGAACTCGACGGCCTCCAGACCGCAAGCATTGCCTTCAGCCAACGGCGGCAATGCCACGGCAAAACTGCCGCCCTGCATCGCCAGCGTCTGCATTGCGGCGGTAATCTCGCGCGCCAGCTTGCTGGCTACCCGTTTACGCCCGGCGCTCAGCTTCTGCGCCGCCGCCAGGTAGTTTTGCCGAGCGGCTTGTTCCTGCCGCTCCAGTTCGGCGAGATCAGCCTCGCCGCCCAGCTCCGCCAGACGCGACTCGATACGCTGCAACGCCTCGTCCAGATGTTCCGGTGCGACGCGATATTTGCGCGCAGCATCCATCACGCTTTGGATACGCCGTTCCAGTTCGTGCAGGCGCTGCGGGTCACTGTCCAGACGCTGCTGATAATGACGCAGCGCGTACACCGCCTCCTGCAACTCGGCCTGCGCACTTTCCAGCATCTGCAAGGTATCGCCCAGACTTGCGTCATGCGTCATGCCGTCGCGCAGCCGCGCCGTCAGCGCGTTGAGTTGCGCCAGACAGGCGGTGTCTGATTCGCCCAGAATTTCGATGCCGAACGCGGCGGTCTCCAGCAGGCTCGCGGCATGCGCGAGTCGCGCATGGTCTGCCTGCGTCTCGCCCCATTCCGCCGCATTAAAGCTCAAACCGTGCAACTCATCGCGTTGAAACTGCAACAACTCACGTTCGGCGGCCACCGCCTCGATATTCTCGCTCAGGCTAATACGGCGGCGATGTAATGCCTGCCAGTCGCGGTACAGCGCCGCGACATTTTCTGCCTCCTCCATCATCCCCGCGTGACCGTCCAGCAGCATGCGTTGCATATCAGGGCGGAGCAGCGATTGGTGCGCATGCTGGCCGTGAATATCGAGCAATTGATCACCCGCTTCGCGCAACTGCTGCAGGGTAGCACTGCGCCCGTTAATGAAACCGCGCGAACGTCCACCGGCATCCAGTACGCGGCGCAGCAGACACACATTTTCGTCGCCGGCCAGATCCTGCCCAGCCAGCCATGCTTGCAAATACGGCAACGCCGTAATGTCGAATTCAGCGGCGATCTCGGCGCGCTCGCAACCATTGCGCACCATTGCGGCGTCACCACGCTCGCCAAGTGCCAGCGACAGCGCATCGATCAGGATGGATTTGCCCGCGCCGGTCTCGCCGGTCAGCGCGGTGAAACCGGAGGAAAAATCCAGCTCAAGCAAGGAGACAATGACGAAATCGCGAACACTCAGGAATTTCAGCATTTACAGTGTCTGGTTCCAGAGCAACTTCTCGCGCAGCGTATGATAGTAGCTGTGTCCCACCGGATGCAGCAGACAGGCCGCTTCAGGATGGCGCGTGACGATGATCTTGTCATGCAACTGCAAGTCGCAACTGGTATGGCTGTCATAACGCACATGGATATCACTGGTGCGGTGTATCAGGATTTCCAGCACGGAGCTACTCTTCACCACGATGGGGCGATTGCTCAGCGTATGGGGGCACACCGGCACCAGCTCCAACACATCCAGACTGGGATGCAGAATCGGCCCGCCCGCCGACAGCGCATAAGCCGTCGAGCCGGTGGGCGAGGAAACAATCAGTCCGTCTGCGCGTTGATTGTACAAATACTCGCCATCGATACGTACCTCGAATTCGATCATGCTGCTGATATTACTGCGATGCACAACCACTTCATTGAAGGCCAGCCCGTTGGATATTTCAACATTATTGCGCAACACACGCGCCGACAACAACAGGCGCTGCTCGGTGACAAACTTGCCGTCCAGCATCGCCTCCATGCTGTCCTGCATGTTCTCCAATGTGAGGTCGGTGAGAAATCCCAGCCGGCCCTGATTCACGCCAACCAGCGGCACATGATATGGCGACAAGGTACGCGCGATATTCAGCATGGTGCCATCACCGCCGATCACGATAGCCAGATCTATTACACTGGCCATTTCGTTCAGGTTCATCGACGGATAGCGGCTGCCCTTGATGTGCTCGGCGGTCAGGCTGTCCACCGCCACGTTCAGCCCCTTGGACGACAAAAACGCGGCCAGGCTCAACAATGGACCGGCGATTTCCGGAGCCTTGTGCTTGCCGATTAACGCAACGTTTTGAAAAGGGAATTTCATGGGCGCGATTAAACCACATCGCCCATGCAATGACAAAGCCAAGCCAACGGTATGATTAAAGCAGCCTTTCAATTACCGGGAAAAGCTCTCTTTCCTCGAATCTCACATGATCCGATAAACCCTTGCCGAAGCTGTCCAATGCTTCGATATTGTGTTGCCGCAATCCATCGAGCAACGCCCGCAACTGTTGGTGATCCGCCATAGTGCGTTGCACAAGCGGCTGCATTTCCGCGCTGCACAGAAGCGGCAGCAACGACTGTTCTTCAATCTGGAAATGCGGTCCCAATTCATCAGAGAATGCGCGGATTACGCGCTGACAAGTTTTGGCTATCTGCTCCTCGTCGCGCGATTGTGCGGCCCGTTCGCACGCCTTCGCCAACGTAAGTGCCGTGTGATGCTCGCGCGATAAAGGCTGCAAGGCCGGGCTTCTTTTCATGTCAAGCGCCAATCACGCCGGTGTCACCACAAAAACCTGCGGGTCATCACCGTATTCGAGCAGGATACGGCGCACCCGTTCCTGCCACAGCCGGCGAAATTCGGCTATCTCATCCGGCGTTGCCGTATTTGCCAGGCAATTTGCCATCAGTTCCGATACGCGCGGCGAACCCGGCACATGCTGCAAATTGGCTGCGACATAAACCGCGCGACCCGTATCGAGCCGGGCAAAACGCATCTCTCCAGGCATGTCCACCGCGAAGAACAGCAAGCGCCGCCGGTCGAACTGTCCGGCCAACCCCTTGAAGCCGGTTTCCGACGTGGCACCGGTCAGCATGCTCATGACATTCGCAATGACACCCGTCACGCCGCCGGTGCTGCCCTGCCTGAACTCCACGCGAATATCACCACGCACCGGCATCGCGTCCGGGTAAAGAAAACTCAGCGCCTTATAGGCCGCCCAGTAGGCCGATGCAACCGTTGGACAGGAATGCCCAGCCAGCCGCACCGCGTCGAAATAACCATACTGCAGAATTCCATCCTCTGTCGCGCCGAGGAATTCGGCCAGCGGGTCATACAGACTGATCTTGGGTACCTCATCAAAAAAATTCGGATGGCTCATCAATAATCTCAGAAAGTAAAGTTCACTTCGGCAGTCACATTCCGTCCGGGTAACAGGAAATAGGAGTAGGCCTTTTTGTCCAGCAAGTTGTTGACCGCAACCGACCCCCCCACCATCCTGGAGAACGTATAGCCGACCTTGGCATTCACCATGGTGCGAGCATCGTAGCTGCCCGGCACGCCTTCCACAATATCGGTATTTTACTATTGTAAAAAACTGGAAAACGAAATATCTGGTTCAAGGATGTTTCCATACTAATGCAGTACCCTGCAATAATTTGCTACCATCCAGCCTCGTAAAGGAGCATTCAACCTGTCCAGCCCCGCCGAACTATCGCAGTTTCTCAGCAGCGTAGAACGCCGCGCTTACAAGCAGGCGCTGTATGCCGTGCAAAATGAGCATGCCGCACTGGATATCGTGCAGGACGCGATGATCAAGCTCGCCGAAAAATATGGGGGCAAACCAGCCGCAGAATTTCCGCCGCTATTCCAGCGCATTCTGCAAAACACCATTCGCGATTATTACCGTAGGCAAAAGGTCAAGAATGCCTGCATGACTGTGTTTTCCTCACTGATTCCGAAAAATGACGATGAGGAATATGATCCGCTCGAAAGCCTGCAAGACGCCGATAATCAGAGCGCGCCTGCCGACCCCGATGAATCCCAGCAACAGCGCCAGGTGATCGCGCTGATTGAACAAGCGCTCACCAAGCTTCCGGCGCGTCAACGCGAAGCCTTCCTGCTGCGTTACTGGGAAGGCCTGGATCAGGCTGAAACCGCCATGGCGATGGGATGCACCGAGGGAAGCGTTAAAACTCACTGCTCACGCGCAACGCATGCGCTCGCTGCATCTCTTAAACACATGACCAAAGACAGGTGATAAACACATGACCAAAGACAGGTGACAGAAACATGAATCCCACCAATCCGCATGACATTACTCCCGAGGCGATTGCCGGGCTGCTGACTCGCGCCACCGGGCAGCTTGATGACAACACCGTCGCCGCATTACGTCGGGCGCGCAACCTTGCACTGGAGAGGCAAGCGTTGAACCAGCCTGCTTTTGCGCTGAGCACAGGGCACGGCATACACTGGCCGATACCGCATACTACCTATCAATGGATGGCGATGGCCGTCCTGCTGGTAGCCATGCTTGCCGGCGGAATAAGCTACTGGCATCATGTGCATGAACGCGAAATGAGTCATCTGGATATTGCCATTTTGACTGATGATTTGCCTATGGAGATTTTCATAGATCGGTAACCGCATGAAGCAATCAGCTCCAGCCCAACCCAATCATCTTGGTTCTGCTTGCCATCGTAGCAGGGGCATGCCTGTCGCTTGCCTGACGCTGCTTTGCGCCTTGAGCATCTCATCTGCCGCCGCGTCACCGCAGCCCTGGCAATCGCTCACACCCTCCCAGCAGGAGGCGCTCGCGCCATTATCTCAACAGTGGAACGGGTTGCCGGAGGCGCAACAGCACAACCTGCTGAATGTCGCCAAACATTATCCGGGATTAACCGCAGAAGAAAAACAGCGCTTCCTGAGCCGCCTGGGAGCATGGAGCAAACTTACTCCGGAACAACGTCAGGCAGCACGCGACAAATATCGCGCCTTCAGCCTGGTTCCCGAAGACAAGCGCGAACAGGTGAAGCAGATGATTAAGGAAGATCAAGCACAGTAAAAAGCAAAATGGTTTTCAGCGTCGCTCGGTCCACCAGAGCATTGCCAGACTCAGCAGCAAGAACAAACCGGTCATCGCCGTGGCGCTGACGAAGGGTTGCCAGTCATTGAGCGCGCCAAGGCTGGCAAACAACCGCCCGACAAAGTGAAACACCAGACCCAGCGCGATGCCCATGAATATCATCGCGCCAACCCCCCCCGCGCGCCGATGGTAAGACGCAAACGGCAAAGCCAATAGCATCATCACTGCCAACACAAACGGATAAACCAGTTTGTTCCACATGGCGATTTCATAGCGTGCGCTTTTCTGGCGGTTATCTTTCAAATGGCCGGCATATTGATACAAATCATAAGCGGACATTTGCTCCGGCACCACCAGCAACACGCTCAGAATGCCCGGATTCAGGGCTGAATGCCATTCCTGATTCTGCGCAACGTGGATGCTGGTTCCCCGCCTGTCAAAACGTGTTTCCAGTACGTCTTCAAGCTGCCAACGACCCTGCTCGATGAAACTTGCCCGCTTGGCATTGGTGATCGCCTGTAAATGATAGGTTTCATCAAACCGGTAAATGTCGATATCCGACAAACTGGTATCCAGCATCACGTTCTTCACATTCACAAAACTGTTTTCATCTTTTGCCCATACGCCGGAGCGGAACTCCTTGAGCGTGACCTGTGCGTTCTGTGCCTTCAGGCGCAACTGTTGCGCCATTCGCTCACTCGGCGGAGCGATAAATTCGCTGAACACAAAACTCAATATCACCAGCGGCAGCGCAATTCTGAACAATGCGCCCACCATCTGCCACAGCGATGCGCCGGAAACCCGGAAAATGGTCAATTCAGAACTGGCCGCCATCTGCACCAGCGCGAAGATAGTGCCCACCAGTACCGCAACCGGAAACAGCTCGTAAACGTGTGCCGGAACAGTCAACACCACAAACAGCAGCACATAGCCCAGGTGATACTGTCCCTTTCCCATCACGTTCAGCTCGTGAATCAAATCCAGAAAAGCGAACAGCATGAGGAGCGCGGCAAACACCAATGCGACACTGAGATAAATCTCCCGGCCGAGATAGCGCATCAGCAGATTCATGAATTCACCTCAATCTCCTCCGGCCTGTCCGCTAGAGTGAGACCGCACCATCCCCAACAGTCTGTGTAACGAGAGCAGGGTCATGCGGCGATAAAACATCAGCAGCGTTATTGCCAGCATCACTGCGTGAATCCCCCACAGGCCGATGCCGGGCGCCAGCTTGCCTTGGCCGACCCAGGCATTGGTCACGCTGATCATGTTGCTGTAGAGCATATACAACACAATCGCCAGAATCAGGTTAAGCGAACGTCCGGCACGCGGATTGACGTAACTCAACGGGATCGCCAGCAACGCGAGAATGACGGCACTGATCGGCAACCCCACCCGCCATTCCAGTTCCGAGATATGCCACAGTGTGCGATTGCGCCACAATTCGAGTGTCGGCATGGTGCGCACTCCGGGCTGTGCCTGCTTGACCGGTGCGCTGTCGATACGTATCGCATAGCGCTCGAACTCCACGATGTTGTAATCACGCTGCCCCGGCACACCTTCATAGCGCGTTCCGTTGAGCAACACCAGAAAACGGTCTCCGTTAGGCAAAGTTTCCTGCAAACCCTGCTGCGCTACCATCGTACCCAGCTTGCCGTTCTGTTCCGATCGTACAAAAATACTGCCGACACGATTGGAGCCCACATCGACGTTTTCGATGAAATACACCCGATCGGCCTGCTTCGACTCGCGGAATGTGCCCGGCGTAGCAGCGGTGACATCATCACGGCTTTCCAGTTTTTTCCTGAATTCATTGGCCTTCTGCAATGCCCACGGTGACAGCACCAGACTGAGCAGCGCGATCAGCGTCACTACCGGCAACGCATACCACATCACCGGACGTATCCAGCGCGTCAACCCGACCCCGGAGCAGAACCATACCACCATCTCGCTGTCCCGGTAACAGCGCGACAAGGTAAGCAGAATAGAGATGAACAGGCTGATGGAAAGCAGTACCGGCAGGTAGTTCATCGCACTGAAACCCAGCAGCGCCAGCACCCCGTCCACCGCCAGTCTGCCGCTGACCGCATCACCCAGCAAGCGTATCAGCTGACTGACCACCACAATACCAAGCAGCACCGCGAATACCAGCAAACCGTGGCTGACAAATTCGCCCACCAGGGCGCGATGAAACAGCCCGAAGCGCGGCGGCTTTGACTTTATACGGTGAGTTTGCGGATAATTGGCCATTGAGAAACAGTTTTTATAAGGAGCAGCGCGTGGAATTTAGCATAAAACAAGGTAGTCCGGAGAAGCTGAAGGGCGGTTGCGTGGTGGTCGGCGTATTTGAAGGCGGCAAGTTGTCCACTGCCGCACAGATAATCGACAAAGCCGCGAAACATGCACTTAGCGAGTTCATCGCACGCGGCGACATGAGCGGTAAATCCTCATCCACCCTGCTGCTGCACAAGCTCCCCGGTGTTGCCGCCGAGCGCGTGTTGCTGGCCGGTCTGGGCAAAGCCAGCGAACTGAACAGCAAAACAAGCGTAGAAATTCTGCACGCGACTTTCGTTGCCCTAAATGCCACCGCCGCCAAAGATGCGACGCTGTACATCGTGGATGAAGGCGTCGGCAAGGATGCAGCTTGGGTCGTCAAGCAAGCTGTGTTCACCGCTGCCGAGCAAGCTTTCCGCGCCGATGGCATGAAAAGCAAGCCGTCCAAACCGGCCACGCTGAAGAACATCACCTTCGCCACGCTGGACAAACCGAGTGCGGCATTGAAGAACGTGCTCGATCAAACCGCCGCCACCGCGCGCGGCATGGCGCTAACCAAAGAACTTGGCAACCTGCCGGGCAACATCTGCACCCCCACCTATCTTGCCGCCAAGGCACTGGCACTGGGCAAGGCACACAAGAACATCAAGACTACCGTACTGAACGAGAAGGACATGCAGAAACTGGGCATGGGCTCTTTGCTCTCCGTCACGCGCGGCAGCGAACAACCGGCCAAGCTCATCACGCTGGAATATCACGGCGCGGACAAGAAACAGAAGCCTATCGTACTGGTCGGCAAAGGCATCACTTTCGATTCCGGCGGCATTTCGCTCAAGCCGGGCGCAGAGATGGATGAGATGAAATACGACATGTGCGGCGCGGCCAGCGTGCTCGGCACGATGCAGGCCATCGCCGAGATGGGTTTGAAGCTCAATGTGGTCGGCATCATCCCGGCTTGCGAGAACCTGCCCTCTGGCCGGGCCACCAAGCCCGGCGACATCGTCGCCAGCATGTCCGGGCAGACCATCGAGATACTCAACACCGATGCCGAAGGCCGCCTCATCCTGTGCGACGCGCTCACCTACTCGAAGAAGTTCAATCCCGACACCGTGATCGACATCGCCACGCTCACCGGCGCCTGCGTCATCGCGCTGGGTCATGTTGCCACCGGTTTGTTCAGCAACGAGGACAATCTCGCCAAGGAATTGCTCGCAGCAGGCGAGCAAGCGCACGACCGCGCCTGGCAACTGCCGCTGTGGGAGGACTACCAATCGCTGCTGGACAGCAACTTCGCCGACATGCAAAACATCGGCGGACGGGCGGGTGGCACCATCACCGCCGCCTGCTTCCTGTCACGCTTCACCAAGGATTACCGCTGGGCGCATCTGGACATTGCCGGCACCGCATGGAAATCCGGCAAGGAGAAAGGCGCAACCGGACGGCCGGTGCCGCTGCTCACGCAGTACCTCATCAATCGCGCAGCAGCGAAGTGACCAAGATAGACTTCTATACCGGCTCCGCCGACAAGCTGCGTACCGCCTGCCAGTTGAGCAACAAGGCGATGCAGAACGGCGTGCGCGTGGCACTCAGCACGCCGGTAGCCATCGACGCGCTGGACAAACTGCTCTGGCACTATCCTGCCACGGCGTTTATCCCGCACTGCCGCAGCGATGCAGAACAGGCGGCGCAATGGCCTGTCGTGTTGAACAGCGGCAACGACAGTTTTCCCCATTATGACCTGCTGATCAGCCTGCATGACGAATGCGCCCCGTTCTTCAGCCGCTTCGAGCGCGTCATCGAGATTGTCAGCCACGATACCGAGGACAGCCGCCTGGGGCGCGAACGTTTCAAGTTTTATCGTGATCGCGGCTATGAGCTGAGCCATATCGACCTGTCCAAAGCGCCATGACTTCCATCAAGCAGCCCGGCGACGGCTTGCCGGATAACCTGCCCTTGCTGACCCAGGTGGCGGATGAAGATGAATCAAACGATCTGCCGACCCTCACCGAGGTCATCCCTGAAGTACAAGCCGAACCAGCCGGCATATTGCAACCCGGCGATGAGGAAGATACGCTTATCCCTAAGGAGGCGATGCCCGCACCATGCGCTTTGAATGAAGATGAAATGCAGCGGCTGTTGTGGCATATAGAAAAATATATCGAAAACATATTTACTTACCAGCTCAACATCAATCTCGAACAAATGCAGCGCACAGCCATTCAACATGCGGTCAACGATCTCAAGGCCGAGTTACCCGAGCTGTTGCGCGAAGCGCTGAACAGGCGTCCCGGGCTATAATCGCGCCCTTTTCGCAGCCCCCTCGAATGAACAGCAAAAGTACAAACATGGAACTCGCCAAAAGTTTTGAACCGAAAGACATCGAAGCGCGCTGGTATCCACAGTGGGAAGAATCCGGCTATTTCAAGGCCGGTCTCGATACCAACAAACAAGAAAATTTTTGCATCCTGCTGCCGCCACCCAACGTCACTGGCACACTGCACATGGGGCATGGTTTCAACCAGACGCTGATGGACGCGCTGA
>JANLID010000160.1 GCA_024654105.1 Gallionella sp.
TCCGCTCCGACGGCGGGAACCATGCCGCCATCCATTTCAACGGCCACCGTTCCGCAACCCGCTTCGCCCGGCCATGTCTCATCAGCCGGCGCCGCCGCGTAACCGGTGTCAGCCTTCAATCAGGAACCCCCGTCAGGCCGGTGAAGGTGTCCGGCTATTCGTCCGCTAAAACTAGGCGGGGGTAAACTCGTTATGCGGCTATCAGTTGGGCGCGTTGCACTTTTGGCATTCCTGCTTTGCGCGATTGCCACAAGTCGTGCGCAGCTTGTTCCGCAATCCATAAATCTGCCCGTCCGCCGTTTTCAACCCCTAGCCAGCCCTCAAGTCGCAGTGCCATTTCCGGGGATATTGCGGCGCGTTCATTCAATACACGGGACAAGGCGGCGCGGGTAACGCCCAGTTGTTTGGCAGCTTCGGTAACGGTCAGCCCCAGCGCGGGCAACACGTCTTCGCGCAAGGTTGCGCCGGGGTGGGGCGGGTTATACATTCTGCTCATGTTCATTTTCTCCTAGTGGTAGTCCCGATAATCAACAAGCACGGCATCCTCGCCCTCAAACTTGAATGTCATGCGCCAGTTGCCGTTGACGCTCACCGAATAATGCCCGGCAAGGTTAGCGGTCAGTGGGTGCATATCCCATCCTGGCGCGTTCATATCAACGGGGCTTTTGGCAAGGTCAAGGCGCAATAACTGCACCCCCAGCTTTGGCGCATGGCGCGGCTGTATGCCCGCTTTGCTGCCCGTCTCGAAAAAGGCTTTCAGCCCCTTGTGCCGGAATGTTTTAATCATGGCGTTAATGTATAGCGTAGCGTTTCGCCAGTCAAGCGAATAATCACGCCACCACGCGCAAACCGGCTTGCACTGGCACAAACTCATCCCGGCCTGCCCCAATATCCACGCTTCGATTTTGACGTGCCACAAGTGCAGCAAGTCTAGTTCCCGTTGTATGTAATGCTTTTCGGCTATCGCGCTCGGCTTGTGCCCCATTATCTGCGCAACAATTCCGGCAGGGACTTCCACCCACTCAGACAATGTGCCAAAGGAACGGCGTAAACCATGCAGGGACAGCGCGGGAAGGGCGGCGGCCAATGCCTTGACGTGTTGAATGCGCGGCTCTTCAATCCTTCCCGATGCAGCGGTCTGGCTACTGAAGACAAACTCATTACGCCGGGGCAAGGCGGCTATCAAGTGTTCCGGATAAGGGGTCATCTGTTGGCGCGCGTTTAAAAATACCCAGAAGTGGGCGCTGTAGGAATACCCAGAGTGCAGGCAGTCTAAAATTGACTGGCCTGTTGATAAGTGTAGCGCATTTACACAGAAGAGGTTGCGTGGGAAGCGCCCCGAATGAACACTCCCCACGCCGCCAGTTGTTAAAAGGGTTCACTCCTTTCACGTTTCTTTTTCTCTCGTGCTTTGATACGCGATTTGGCAGTGTCGCTACTGTGCCGGAAACGATAAGACTCGTTTCCCGTTTCCACGATGTGGCAGTGATGGGTGAGTCGATCCAGCAGTGCGGTTGTCATCTTTGCATCGCCGAAGATACTACCCCGCTCGCCGAAGGTCAGATTCGTCGCGATCATCACACTGGTGTGTTCGTAGAGTTTGGATAGCAGATGGAACAGCAAGGCACCGCCTGCCTGACTGAATGGCAAATAACCCAGCCCATCGAGAATGACCATATCCATCCGCATCAGGGCAAATGCCAGTCGCCGGCCTTGCCCGCTGCCTTTTCCTGCTCCGGCAGATTGACCAGATCGACCGTTGAGTAAAATCGTACCCGTTTGCTGTGTTTGGTAATACCGGATAGGTTAATCACCCTGGGTAATTTTAGGCGCGCAATAGATACATATTTCGGGTAGTTTTATTCGCGTAGCAGCACGCTAGGCATAAAAAAGCCCCGCATCGCTGCGAAGCTTAGTTTTACTGGTGCCGCTTGACGGACTCGAACTGTCGACCTACCGCTTACAAGGCGGTTGCTCTACCAACTGAGCTAAAGCGGCGATGCGGATGTTGTTGCAATATCCATTTGCAATGTGGTGGGTCGGCCGAGATTCGAACTCGGGACCAACGGATTAAAAGTCCGCTGCTCTACCGGCTGAGCTACCGACCCGCTCGCAAAGGAGCGCGAATTATACGGATTTAGCATCTACTGTCAACGCGAAATGCCGCTTGCGACAGGGCTTGCATGGCTATGCTGCACGATACGCCGTCGGATCATCCATGCCAGCAGCGGCAAATCCGGCACGGCGCAGCCGGCATGAATCGCAGGCACCACAGGCACGACCCGCTTCATCGGCCTGATAGCAGGAAACGGTCTGGGCATAATTCACGCCGAGCGCGCTACCCTGTCTGATAATTTCTGCCTTGGACAAATTCAGCAGGGGCGCGTGAAGGCTAAGCGTGCGGCCTTCGACGGCGGCTCTGGTAGCGAGGTTAGCCATGCGCTCGAAGGCCTCGATGTAAGCGGGACGGCAGTCAGGGTAACCCGAATAATCCACCGCATTCACGCCGATGAAAATATCCTGCGCCTGCAACACTTCGGCCCAGGCCAGTGCCAGCGACAGCATGATGGTGTTGCGCGCAGGAACGTAGGTCAGCGGAATACCCTCAGTGGGTTGTTGCGGCACGGCAATGTTGCTGTCGGTAAGCGCGGAGCCGCCGAATCCGGTCAGGTCGATCTTCACCATGCGATGCTCCTGCGCACCGAGCATTTGCGCGATGCGTCGCGCGGCAGCCAGCTCGGAGTGGTGCCGTTGCCCATAATCCACGCTCAACGCATAGCAGGCAAAACCTTGTGCCCGCGCCATGGCCAGCACGGTTGCCGAATCCAGTCCGCCCGACAGAAGCACCACGGCATTTCTCATCATCAGTGCCCCGGCGCGTTGTTCCACAGCAACTTGTGCAATTGCAGCAACATCCTGACCGGCAGGCGGTCGCGCAATACCCATTCGGCCAGTTGCGCGGCATTCAGTGTGCCATGCGCCGGCGAGAACAGCACTGCGCATTTTTTGTCCAGATGATGTTGCCGCAGGATTTGCTTTGCCCATCGGTAATCGTTCTCGTCGCACAGCACGAATTTGATTTCATCATGCTGCGTCAGTAACGATAAATTTGCCCAGCAATTTTTCCCGGCCTCGCCGGATGCCGGCGTTTTGATGTCCACTATGCGCATCACACGAGAATCCACTTCGCTAATTTCCAGAGCGCCGCTGGTCTCCAGCGACACCTCATAACCGGCATCACACAGCGCAATAAGCAAGGATTGACAATTTTTTTGCGCCAGCGGTTCGCCGCCGGTGACAGTCACGTAATGCGGTGCGTATTCTGCGACCTGTTTGAGAATATCGGCGACACTGTAGTTTTGCCCGCCGCTGAAAGCGTAACGGGTATCGCAATAGGCGCAGCGCAACGGGCAGCCCGTTAAACGAATAAACACCGTTGGTAATCCGATGCGGCTGGTCTCGCCTTGCAGGGAATAAAAAATTTCGCTGATGCGCAGTTGCGACACGTTGGTGGCGAAGTCAGCCGATTGCGGGAGCAACTGCGAGGCCACCCCTCCCGCAACGGGAGGGGCGTCGCAACGCGACGGGATACCCCCCGGCGTACTCCTCGCGGGTGCACCAGAGGGTTCCACCCCGCCGTGCCGGGGCGGCAGTTGCGCGTCTGAATCTTGGCAAGGCATGAGACGCCTACCTGGGAGCGGCGATGAGTTCTTTGGCCTTGGCGGCAGCTTCGCTGCCAGGATATTTGGCGGCAAGTTGCTTGAGTGTTTTTTGCGCGGCAGCGCTCTGTTTCAATTCCCGCTGGCATTCGGCGATGCTGAACAAAACGTCCGCTGCTCTGGGTATGCTTGGGAAAACATTGATCAACCCTTGGTAAGTGCCCAGCGCGCTCTGGTAATCATGCAACGCGAATTGCGCACTCCCGATCCAGTAATTCGCGTTGGGAACATGCACCGATTCAGGGTATTTGTTGATAAATCCCTGGAATGCTGCAACCGCATCCGCAAATTTCCCGTCCTTGAACAAGCCGTAAGCGAGCTCAAAGGCGCGATTTTCCACAGTGGGGTCAAACGGATCGGCGGGAGTATTTGCCGCAGACAAATTAGCATTTGCAGCTGCCGCCATTGCTTCTTCTTTGGATTCAAAATGACGCAGGCGCGTATCCAGATCCACATAAAAATCTTTCTCGCGTTTTTCGGCATCCTGCAAGCCACGCGCCAACTCTTCGTTTTGCCCGCGCAGGTTGCGGATTTCACGGTTCAGGGTTTCAATCTGCCCCTGCAAATCCATCAGTGATTTGTTTTGCCGGTCGGCATCGCCTTCCAGTTTGGGCGCGCGCTCCTCCAACTTAAGCACGCGTGTCTCAAGTTGCTGGGCGCGTGTCTCAAGTTGCTGAATTTGTTTGCGTGCCTCGTCATCCGAAAACAACCCCGCTTGCGCGGGAGCGGCAACACATAAAGCCAGCAACAAGAGAACCCGCCGCTTCAGCATCGTCTAACGTGAAACTCGCGTAGCGATTCGTTCGCCTCCTCTCCCGCTTGCGGGAGAGGATTGAGGTGAGGGAACGGGCATGGCGAATTTCATTATCAGGGGCGGCACTGCTGCCATGCTCGTTACCTTGCGTAGTTCAGATCGGTGCGGCGATTCTGTGACCAGGAAGCCTCGTCATGGCCGGATGCCCTTGGTTTCTCTTCGCCGTAACTGACACTTTCCAGTTGATCCGCACTTGCGCCACCCAGCTCCAGCATCTTCTGCACACCATCGGCACGGCGCTGACCAAGGCCGAGGTTGTATTCATTGCTGCCGCGCTCATCGCAATTGCCTTCCAGCCGCACCTTGCGGTTGGAATGTTCGCTCAAATACTTGGCGTGCGCTTGCACGACCGGCTTGTCTTCTTCCTGCACTATGGCCACGTCGAACGGGTAGTACACGCTGCGTTTGGCGAGAATGCTGGCTGGGTCATTCAGCGGATCAACGTCAGCTTTGACTGGTGCGGCGGGAGCCACTCTAGGCGCTTCATCCTTGGTGGCTGGCGCTGACGCTGTCGTGGGCGCAGGCGCGGACACATCAGCCACAGGTTCTTTCTTTGGTTCGCTGGCGCAGGCGGCGAGCAAATTGACCAATACAATACTGATAATGAGTTTTTTCATGATATTTCCTTTTCTAATTTGAAGTTAGGGATACGGTCCCCACACTGGTTCGCGTGCATCGCCGCTTTGCGTAAACATATGCTGCTTGACGCGACCGTCACTTGAAACAGTCGCTAATATACCACGCCCACGCCCCTCGCTGGCAAACAGAATGAGCTTGCCGTTGGGCGCGAAGCTGGGTTTTTTCTCCCAGCCCCCTTCAGTGAGCAGGGACATTTGTCCGGTCTGGAAGGCCTGCGTGGTGATATAAAACCTGCCATTTTTTAAATGGGCAAATACGAAATTCTTGCCGTCCGGGCTGTGCCGCGGTGAAAAATTGGAGCCCTCGCCGAACGTCAGGCGCTCCGTTGATCCGCCCTTCACCGGCATGCGATAAATTTGCGGGCTGCCGCCGCGATCCGAGGTAAACAGCAGGTATTGCCCGTCCGGCGAAAAATGCGGTTCGGTATCAATTGCGCCGCTGAAGGTAATGCGCCGGACGTCGCTGCCGTCCGGGCGAACCAGATAAATTTGCGAACTACCATCGCGTGTCAGCACCAGCGCCATCTGCTTGCCGTCCGGCGACCAGGCCGGCGCGCTGTTGCTGCCGCGAAAATTGGCCAGCACCACGCGCCGATTGGTGTAAAGCGACTGGACATACACCACGGCATGTCCGGTCTCGAAACTTACATAAGCCAGATGGCTGCCGTCAGGAGACCACGCGGGCGACATAATCGGTTCATTTTGTGCCAGCACGACCTGTTCGTTGTAACCGTCGCTATCCGCCACGATCAGGCTGAATTTTTTCCCCTGCCGGTTCACATAAGCGATGCGCGTGCTGAATACCCCCTTGTCACCGGTCAGTTTTTCATAAATCAGATCCGCAATGCGATGCCCGATGGCGCGTATCTGATTTTCGCTTGCCGAAACCGCCTGGCCGACCAATTCCGTTTGCTTGACCACATCCAGCAAACGAAAACGCGCCTCGATACGGCCGCCCTGTGCCGCAACTGTGCCGATCGCCAGGGCTTCCGTACCTCGCACCTCCCAATCGGGATAGCTGACCTCGGCGGGCACATGCGGCGACTTTCCGGTCGGATCGACCAGACGGAACAAGCCGCTGCGCTGCAAATCGCCCGTCACCACCTCATTGATGGATTGCGCGATTTTTTCATCGCCGCCAAACGGTACGATCGACACCGGAATCTGATGTTCGCCCGCCCCGATGATTTCGATCGTCAACACCGCATTGGCCATTGACGCCTGCGCCAATAACAACAATCCAACCATGCCCTGCAATATACGCAACATCATAAATACCCCCTACTCAATCGGCTTGAACACCAGCTCCAACTCACGAAATTTACTGAACAGCCCCATATCAGCGGGCAGCGGCAACGGCTGCGATTTCAGAATTGCGCGTTCCACCGCGTTATCGTACGCCGCATTGCCGCTCGACCTGGTCAGCCTTGCGCCCAGCACCGTGCCGCCCGGCAGCAGCGTCACCGAAAATTCGGCGCGCGCATCATCTGCCACATCCGGCGGCATCACGATGTTGCGGCGTATCTTACTGACAATCTTGCCGGTGTATTCATCCACCACGCGCCCGATTGCGGCGGCCTGCTCGGCTTTCTCGCGTGCGACTCGTTCAGCTTTCTCGCGTGCAGCCTGTTCGGCTTTCTCGCGTGCAGCCTGTTCGGCTTTCTCGCGTGCAGCCTTTTCGGCTTTCTCGCGCGCGACTCGTTCGGCCTTCTCGCGTGCAGCCTGTTCTGCCTTTTCACGTGCGACTCGTTCAGCTTTCTCGCGCGCAGCCTTTTCGGCCTTTTTACGCGCAACTCGTTCGGTTTCCTCGCGTGCGGCTCGCTGCTCAGCAAGGCGGACATCCGGCTTCTCTTCTTCCGGCAGGACAATTTCCGGCTCAACAACTTTTTCCGGTTGCGGCGGCACCACTTCAGGCTCAATAACTTTTTCCGGTTGCGGTGGCGGAACGACTTTCTCAATTCTAGGCTGGACAGGCGGCGCGTCAATCATCTCCGGCAGGCTCTGCCACAACTCTACGCTCATTGTCGCAGGCGACATTGCCTGCCAGGTAAAACCAAAATACAGCAGCGCAAAAAATGCGCCGTGCACCGCAACCGCCAGAATGCCCGCAGGCAACTTGTAAGGCTCCCGATAGACCACCGCGTTCATTTTCTGGCTTGCGTCAACAGACCAACTTTCCTGATTTGTTGCTGTTGCAGCGCATCCATCACGTTGATGACTTCTTCATAACGCACGTTCTTGTCGGCGGAAATCACCACGGTCTGCTCCGCCTGCGCACCCTGCCTGGCTTTCAAAATCGCAACCAATTCATTGTACGACACCTGGCTTTCCTTGCCGCTTTTCGCGTGATCGCGCAACGCCAGCGAGTTATCTTTCCTGATGATCACCTCCAGCGGCGCGACCGGCGGCGCCAGCGACTTGCCCACGCTGGGCAAATCAACCTGTCCGGGATTCATCATCGGTGCCGTCACCATGAAAATCACCAGCAGCACCAGCATCACGTCGATATAGGGCACGACGTTGATCTCGTTCATCAGGCGATTACCGGAGCGGCGATTATTTCTCATGGCTGGCGCTGCAACACATTGGAAAATTCTTCGGTGAAACTCTCGAAGCGCGTGGCCAGGCGATTGATATCGTGCGCATAACGGTTGTAGGCGATTACCGCCGGAATCGCCGCGAACAGACCCATCGCCGTCGCTACCAGCGCTTCGGCAATGCCCGGCGCGACATGCGCCAGCGTCGCCTGCCCGACATTTGCCAAGCCACGGAATGCATTCATGATACCCCACACCGTACCGAACAATCCCACATACGGACTGACCGAACCGACCGAAGCGAGAAACGCCAGATGCGATTCCAGCCGGTCCATCTCGCGCTGGTAGGTCGCGCGCATGGCGCGGCGCGTGCCGTCCATCACCGCAGCTGCATCCACGCCATGCTGTTTCCGCAGTTTTACAAACTCGACAAAGCCGGCGGCAAAGATGCGCTCCAGCGCGCCCTGATCGCGCCGCGCTGCGTTGCTCGCCTGCTTGTATAACTCATTCAGGTTCCGGTCGTGCCAGAACGCCTCCTCGAATTCACCGGTCAACCTGACCTCGCGGCGGATGGCAAACAGCTTGATGAAGATGTACCACCACGACATCAGCGACACCGCCAGCAACAGCCCCATCACCAGTTGCACCAGCACGCTGGCATTGCTGATGAGATGTATAAACGACAAATCCTGCGTTACTTCCATTACATTCCTTTCCAGTTCAAATTTTCCACTGTTTGCGCAACACCTCCGGCACACTGACCGGCTTGAAACTCTCCACGGAAACGCACACCAGATGTACCTCCCCCTCGGTCAGCACCTCATCACCGCGCAGCGCGTTCTGCAGCAAGGTAAGGCGGCTGCGTCCGGTGTCCTTGATCCGCGCCGAGACGATCAGCAAATCATCGAGCAGCGCGGGCTTAAAATAATCCAGCTTGAGCGAACGCACCACAAATACCACGCCGAATTCCCTCATCAACCCGGCGTTACTGTAGCCGTAACACTCGCGCAGCCATTCAGTCCGCGCCCGCTCCATAAAGTTCACATAGCTGGCGTGATACACC
>JANLID010000186.1 GCA_024654105.1 Gallionella sp.
CAAAAGATTTCCGCCACCCAGGCTAAAGTGGTGATGGAGCCGTTTGAGCGCGGTTACGGCCATACATTGGGCAATGCATTACGGCGTATCTTGTTGTCCTCCATGCCAGGTGCAGCTCCAACCGAGGTGAAAATGGCCGGCGTGTTGCATGAATACGCCACTATTGATGGCGTGCAGGAAGATGTCGTGGATATTTTGCTGAACCTGAAGGGCGTGGTGCTGCGTCTGCACAATGTGCCGGAAGTCGTGCTGACCATCAAGAAAGAAGGTCAGAGTGTGGTGACGGCTGCCGATATCAGCGGCAATGCCGATGTCGAAGTAGTCAATCCAGATCATGTGATTGCGCATCTGACGGCGGGCGGCAAGCTGGATATGCAAATCAAGGTTGAGCAGGGTCGCGGTTATGTTTCGGCAACTTCCCGCCAGGTATCGAGCGAAACACGAGCGGTAGGCCATATCGCGCTGGATGCATCGTTCAGCCCAGTCAGTCGCGTCAGTTATGCGGTTGAAAGCGCGCGCGTCGAACAGCGTACTGACTTGGACAAACTGGTGATGAACATCGAGACCAATGGCGCGATTGATCCTGAGCAGGCAATTCGCAACGCGGCACGCATTTTGCTCGATCAATTCTCCGTGTTTGCCGCGCTGGAAGGCACTGAGCCGGTTGCCGAGAAGGTTCAGGCACCCAAGGTTGATCCTATTCTGCTGCGTCCGGTGGATGATCTGGAATTGACTCCGCGCTCATCCAACTGCCTCAAGGCGCAAAGCATTCATTACATCGGCGATCTGATTCAATACACCGAAAATGAACTATTGCGCACCCCGAATCTGGGGCGCAAATCGCTGAACGAAATCAAGCAGGTTCTTGCCGAGCACAACTTGTCGCTGGGTATGAAGCTGGAAAATTGGCCTGTTGCTGCCGCCCTTTAAGCCGGCGCGACAATACGAGAAGTTAAGAGAGGTAAATCATGCGTCACCGTTCAGGTTTAAGAAAACTCAACCGCACCAGCAGCCACCGTTTGGCAATGTTTCGCAACATGACCGTGTCGCTGTTGCGTCACGAAGTCATCAAGACTACTCTGCCAAAAGCCAAGGAATTGCGCCGTGTCGCGGAACCAATCCTGACGCTGGGCAAGAATCCGAGTCTGGCAAATCGCCGTCTGGCGTTTGCTCGTTTGCGTGATCGTGAAATGGTCGTCAAATTGTTTGATGAACTTGGCCCGCGCTACGCAGCACGCAACGGTGGTTACCTGCGCATTCTCAAGTTCGGTTTTCGCCAGGGCGACAACGCTCCGATGGCGCTGATCGAGCTGATGGATCGCCCGGCAGAGGCCACAGCTGTTGATGCTGAGTAACTATTACAGGCAAGGGATGTTTCAGGATTGAACAAAAAGCCGGGCTAGCCCGGCTTTTTGTTTGGTACACTTTGCGGGTAAAGCAACAGGGAGAATGCAGTGTCGAATTGGTTCAAAGATAATTTACTATCCATCGACCACATACCCGCTGGTGCGCCTCAACCGCATCACCGATGGTGCGACCGTCACCATCCTTGCCAAGATCGAAGGGCGCAATCCGGCCTATTCCGTCAAATGCCGCTGAACCCCGGTCCGAACAAAATCCAGGGACTTGGCGCGGGCTTCGTGCCGGACACGCTCGATATGTCGCTGGTAGATGAGATCGAGCAAGTGACCAACGAAGACGCGATGCTGTATGGCCGCCGTCTGGCGCTTGAAGAAGGCATCCTGTCCGGTATCTCCAGCGGCGCGGCAGTCGCTCGCCGTGCGCCAAGCCAAACGCCCTAAGAACGCCGGCAAGACCATCGTCGTCATTCTGCCCGACTCTGGCGAACGCTATCTCAGCTCGATCCTGTTCGAGGGAATGTTTGACGAAAAAGGACTCGCTGCGTAGGCAATTCTGACAGCCTATTTCCTGTTGAGTACCGGTTTCAAATACTTCCCCGTCGCGCTGTTTTTGTCTTTGGCAATGTCCTCCGGCGAACCTTCTGCGATGATACGGCCGCCGCCGTCGCCGCCTTCCGGGCCGAGATCGATCACCCAGTCGGCGGTCTTGATCACATCGAGATTGTGCTCGACCACCACCACGGTGTTGCCCTGGTCGCGCAGTTTGTGGATGACCTTGAGCAGCAGCGCGATGTCGTGGAAGTGCAGGCCGGTGGTGGGCTCGTCGAGGATGTACAGGGTGCGCCCGGTGTCGCGCTTGGATAACTCCAGCGACAGCTTCACGCGTTGTGCCTCACCGCCGGACAACGTGGTGGCGGATTGCCCCAGTGTGATGTAGCACAGGCCGACATCGAGCAAAGTTTGCAGTTTGCGTGCGATGGTCGGCACGGGTTTGAAGAATTCATGCGCCTGTTCGACAGTCATTTGCAGAATCTGGTGAATGTTCCTGCCTTTGTACTGGATTTCCAGCGTCTCGCGGTTGTAACGTTGGCTGTGGCACACGTCGCACGGCACATACACATCCGGCAGGAAGTGCATCTCGACCTTGATCATGCCGTCGCCCTGGCAGGATTCGCAGCGCCCGCCCTTGACATTGAACGAGAAGCGTCCCGGCCCGTAGCCGCGCTCGCGCGCCGACGGCACCCCGGAAAACAGCTCGCGGATCGGTGTGAACAGTCCGGTATAGGTGGCCGGATTGGAACGTGGTGTGCGCCCGATCGGCGACTGATCGACGTTGATTACCTTGTCGAAAAATTCCAGTCCGCTGATCTCGGCGAATGGCGCGGGCTCGGTATTGCTGCCATACAGATGCTGTGCCACGGCGGGATACAGCGTGTCGTTGATCAGCGTGGATTTTCCGGAGCCGGACACGCCGGTGACGCACACCAGCAGGCCGACCGGCAGGTTCAGCGTAATGCCTTTCAGGTTGTTGCCGGAAGCACCGACGATGTGCAGCATGCGCTCCGCATCCGGTACCAGATATTTTTTTGGCGCGGGAATGCTGCGCCTGCCGGACAGGTAATCGCCGGTGAGTGAATGCTTGCTGGCGCAGATTTCTTCCGCCGTGCCTTGCGCCACCACCAGCCCGCCGTGTTCGCCCGCGCCCGGCCCCATGTCCACCACATGGTCGGCGGCGCGGATCGCCTCTTCGTCGTGTTCCACCACGATCACGCTGTTGCCCATGTCGCGCAGCTTCTTCAGGGTTTGCAGCAGGCGGTCGTTGTCGCGCTGGTGCAGGCCGATGGACGGCTCGTCCAGCACATACATCACGCCGGTCAGGCCGGAGCCGATCTGCGAGGCGAGACGGATGCGCTGTGATTCGCCGCCGGACAGCGTTTCAGCGGAGCGTTCCAGTGACAGGTAATCCAGCCCGACATTGTTGAGGAAGGCCAGGCGGCTGGCGATTTCCTGCACGATCTTTTCCGCAATTGCCTGCTTGTGGCCTTGCAGCGTCAAGCCCTGGAAGAAAGTCAGTGCGTGCTTCAGCGGCAGCGCGCTGATTTCGTACAGGTTCTTGTCCGCGACGCGTACATGGCGCGCTTCCAGACGCAGGCGCGTGCCCTTGCATTCCGGGCAGGGGCAGTTGTTCAGGTATTTCGCCAGCTCTTCGCGCACGGCGGGCGAGTCGGTCTCCTTGTAGCGGCGTTCCAGATTGTTGACGATGCCCTCGAAGGCGTGTTCGCGCAGCACCGGCTTGCCACGCTCGTTCAGGTAATGGAAGGCAATTTGCTCCTTGCCGCTGCCGTACAGGATCACCTGCTGGATTTTCTCCGGCAGGCTATCGAACGACTGCTCGATGTCGAAGTTGTAATGCTTCGCGAGGCTGGCGAGCAACTGGTGATAGAACTGGTTGCGCCGGTCCCAGCCCTTGATCGCGCCGGAGCTCAGCGACATCTGCGGAAAGGCGACGATGCGCTTGGGGTCGAAAAAACTGATGTTGCCGAGGCCGTCGCACTTCGGGCATGCGCCCATCGGGTTGTTGAACGAGAACAGGCGCGGCTCCAGTTCCGGCAGCGAGTAGCTGCAAATCGGGCAGGCAAATTTCGCCGAGAACAGGTACTCTTTCCCGGAATCCATCTCCACCGCCAGCGCGCGTCCGTCGGCGTGGCGCAACGCCGTCTCGAACGATTCGGCCAGCCGCTGCTTGGATTCCACATTGACCTTCAGGCGATCAACGACGATCTCGACCGTGTGCTTCCTGGTTTTTTGCAAGGTCGGCAATGCGTCCATCTCATATACCTTGCCGTTGATTCGCAGCCGCGTAAATCCTTGCGCGCGCAACTCGTCGAACAGATCCAGTTGCTCACCCTTGCGTTCCACCACCAGCGGCGACAAAATCATGATGCGCGTGCCTTCCGGCAGTTCCAGCACATGGTCCACCATCTGCCCGACGCTCTGCGCCTGCAACACCAGATCATGCTGCGGGCAATACGGGTCCCCGGCGCGCGCGAACAGCAGGCGCAGGTAATCGTGTATCTCGGTGACGGTGCCGACCGTGGAGCGCGGATTGTGCGAAGTGGCCTTCTGCTCGATCGCGATGGCGGGCGACAAGCCCTCGATCATGTCCACGTCCGGCTTTTCCATCAACTGCAAAAACTGCCGCGCGTAGGCCGACAGTGACTCCACATAGCGCCGCTGCCCCTCGGCATACAAGGTGTCAAAGGCGAGTGAGGACTTGCCGGAGCCGGATAATCCGGTGATCACCACCAGCTTGTGACGCGGCAGATCGAGGCTGATGTTCTTCAGGTTGTGGGTGCGCGCACCGCGAATTTTGATTTGTTCCATGCCAGGCTGCAAATGAGTAAAACGACCTGCCAATATACGCGAGTTTTGATGCTTCCCCAAACAGCAGAGAGTGTTTGCCGCACGGTGCTAAGGTCTGAGTTACTTACTCGCTTCTGATCCCGTACAGGGCTTGCAGCACCAGGCCGCGCAACAACCATTCCGGGGGCACCGAGTAGCGCCCGCGCTCTTCGTAGATCGATGCAAACAGGCTGTCCAATTCGCGCAACGCCTGATTGAGTATTTCGCGGATGGCAATCAGCGGATGACCGGCGGGGATATAATCCACCGTCTTTCTCATCACAAACAAGCCTTCTTGAGTTACATCAGCCCCACGCATGTTGCCTCCCGCTTTCGTTTTGATTCGACACATGCATTAACGCTTCATGCTCATTATGGATGACATGTTTTGAGGGATAATTTCAACAAACTGTTAATGGGCAATTTGGGATTATGGAAAGTTCAATAGAGCAAAACACTGCCGCGACTACCTTGCGGTCTTCTGCCACCAGAATGTTGTAGGTGCGGCATGCTGCCGGTGTGGTCATGAACTCCACAGCAATGCCTGCATCGGTCAGCGTGCGGTATAGGCGCGGGTGAGCGAAGCGTTGCTGTGCGCCGGTTCCAAGCAGTAGTACATCGGGTTTGAGATCGATGAAATAGGCGAAGCTTGTCTCGCGCAACTCATCGAAGCCGGTGACCCCCCAATCGCTGCGCACCTCGTTGGCGCGTACCACGATACTGGTGTCGAAGCGTTCGCCGTTGACCATAATGTAATCGGCACCGTGGGCGGTGAACAGTTTGGTATCGCCGAGATTGGCGAGATATAGTTTCAATGCGTGTTCTCCATTTGCTGCGCAGGGGCTGCGCAGGTAAAATCGCGCTCCTTGCGGTGATTGCGTGCGTGACCAGATTCTATCATTGAGCTGAAGCGCATCGTCCTGAACAATTTGAGTGAGAAATCGTGAAGCCCATCCTGAAATCGACCAAGCTTTCCAACGTGTGCTACGACATCCGTGGGCCGGTGATGGAACGCGCCAAGCAGATGGAGGAAGAGGGGCAGCGCATCATCAAGCTGAATATCGGCAATCTTGCGCCGTTCGGTTTTGAGGCACCGGAAGAAATCCAGCAGGATGTGATTCTGAACCTGCCGAATTCGTCCGGCTATTCCGATTCCAAGGGCTTGTTCGCGGCGCGCAAGGCCATCATGCATTATTGCCAGTCGAAGAAAATCGCCGGTGTCGGGCTGGAAGATATCTATATCGGCAACGGCGCGTCGGAACTGATCGTGATGGCGATGCAGGGGTTGCTCAACACCGGCGACGAAGTGCTGATTCCCGCGCCCGACTATCCGCTGTGGACGGCGGCAGTCACGCTGGCAGGCGGCACGCCGCGCCATTACTTATGTGACGAGCATAACGGGTGGATGCCGGACCTTGCCGATATGCGCCGCAAGATTACGCCGAATACCCGCGCCATCGTTATCATCAACCCGAACAATCCGACCGGTGCGCTGTATTCCGATGAACTGCTGCGCGAGGTGGTGGAGATTGCCCGCAAGCATCAGCTCATCGTCTTCGCCGACGAAATCTACGACAAGATGTTGTACGACGGCGCGACGCATACCTCGATCGCTTCGATGGCTGACGATGTGTTGTTCCTTACCCTGAACGGCCTATCGAAGAACTACCGCGCCTGCGGTTACCGCGCCGGCTGGATGGTGGTGTCGGGCGAGAAGAAGCACGCGCAGGATTACATCAATGGCTTGACCATCTTGGCCTCGATGCGGCTGTGCTCCAACGTGCCCGGCCAGTTCGCCATCCAGACCGCGCTGGGCGGATATCAGAGCATCAATGACCTGGTCGCCCCCGGCGGGCGCTTGTGCAAGCAGCGCGATCTGGCTTACCAGTTGCTTACCGCCATTCCCGGCGTGACCTGCGTCAAGCCCAAGGCTGCGCTGTATCTGTTCCCGCGCCTCGATCCGGAGATTTATCCGATCGAGGACGACCAGCAATTTATCCTCGAACTGCTGGAAGAAGAAAAAGTGCTGGTGGTGCAGGGCAGCGGTTTCAACTGGATACATCCCGATCATTTTCGCGTGGTATTCCTGCCGATCGTGGATGACCTGGCTGAAGCCATCGGGCGCATTGCGCGCTTTCTGGAAAGTTACCGCAAGCAACACGGCACAGATAAGGCGTGAAATGTGAAAGGGGAAATGTGAAACGCAAAATCATTCACGCTTCGCCCCCAACACATTTCACTTTTCACATTTCACTTTTCACATGGTTAAGTTATGAAAACGAGCAAAGCGGGTTTCGGTGAAGGCTCACGTGAGCAAGGCGAACGTTATGCCGGAACCAAACCAATCAACGTAGGACTCCTCGGTATCGGCACGGTAGGCGGCGGCACTTTCACCGTGTTGCGGCGCAACGCGGAAGAGATTGCGCGCCGTGCCGGACGCCCGATCCGCATCACCGTGGTGGCCGAGCGCAATCTGGAGCTGGCGAAGCAAGTCACCGGCGGCGCATGCCGCATTTCCGACGACGCCTTTTCCGTAGTGGCCGACCCGGAAGTGGATATCGTCGTCGAACTGATCGGCGGTTGCGGTGTGGCGAAAGACCTGGTGCTGAAAGCGATCGCGAACGGCAAGCATGTGGTCACCGCCAACAAGGCGTTGCTGGCGATGCACGGCAACGAGATTTTCAAGGCGGCGCAGGACAAGGGTGTGATGGTTGCGTTCGAGGCGGCGGTGGCGGGCGGTATCCCGATCATCAAGGCGCTGCGCGAAGGCTTGACCGCGAACCGCATCCAGTGGATTGCCGGGATCATCAACGGCACCACCAATTTCATCCTGTCCGAGATGCGCGACAAGGGCCTGAGCTTTGATACCGTACTGAAAGAGGCGCAGCGCCTGGGCTACGCCGAAGCCGACCCGACCTTCGACATCGAAGGCGTGGACGCGGCGCACAAGATCACCATCCTGTCCGCGCTGGCATTCGGCATCCCGATGCAGTTTGACAAGGCGTACATCGAGGGCATCTCCAAACTGGATGCGACGGATATCAAATATGCCGAACAGCTCGGCTATCGCATCAAGCTGCTCGGCATCACCAGACGCACGCCGGAAGGGGTAGAACTGCGCGTGCATCCGACCTTGATTCCGGCCAAACGCCTGATCGCCAACGTGGAGGGCGCAATGAACGCGGTGCTGGTGCAGGGCGATGCGGTCGGCTCGACGCTGTATTACGGCAAGGGCGCAGGCGCGGAACCCACCGCCAGCGCGGTGATCGCCGACCTGGTTGATGTGACGCGCATGCACACCGCCGACCCGGAACACCGCGTGCCGCATCTGGCGTTCCAGCCTGACCAATTGTCCGATTTGCCGATCCTGCCGATGGACGAAGTCACCACCAGTTACTACCTGCGCCTGCGCGTGCAGGACAAGCCGGGCGTGCTGGCCGACATCACGCGCATCCTTGCCGGCGAGCAGATTTCCATCGATGCGGTGATTCAGAAAGAACCCGCCGAAGGCGAAGAGCAGACCGACCTGATCATGCTCACCCACCAGACGCGCGAGAAGCGCATCAACGCGGCGATCGCGAGGATGGAAGCTCTGCCGGTAGTGGCGGGCAAGGTGACGCGCCTGCGGCTGGAGCAACTCGGTTGACGACTTCATTTCCCCGCAAAAAAGTAGGATGGGTTGAGCAACGCGATACCCATAGCTGTGAATTTCAATGTTGGGTATCGCTGCGCTCCACCCAACCTACCTGATGTTGAGGCAATACGAATGAAATACACCAGCACCCGCGGTGGCATGGCCGCAAAATCCTTCACCGAAATCCTGCTCGGCGGCTTGGCCGACGACGGCGGCCTGGCGGTTCCCGATCATTATCCAAGACTGAGCAAATCCGAACTTGCGGCCATGCGCGGCATGAATTACCGCGAGTTGGCATTCGAGGTGATCAGCCGCTTCGCCAGCGACATTCCGGCGGACGACCTGAAGGTTATCATCAACAAGACCTACACCGCGCAGGCTTTCGGCAGCGAGGAAATCACGCCAATCAAAGAGCTGGAACCCGGCCTGCATATCCTCGGACTGTCCTACGGCCCGACACTGGCGTTCAAGGACGTCGCGATGCAGTTGCTCGGCAACCTGTTCGAGTACGCGCTGGCCAGGGATCACGCGGAACTGAACATCCTCGGCGGCACTTCCGGCGACACCGGTTCGGCGGCGGAATATGCGATGCGCGGCAAGCGCGGTATCCGCGTGTTCATGCTGTCGCCGCTCGGCAAGATGAGCCCGTTCCAGACCGCGCAGATGTATTCGCTGCAAGACCCGAATATCTTCAACATCGCCGTGACCGCGCCGTTCGATGCCTGTCAGGACATGGTCAAGGCGGTGTCCAACGATCTGGCCTTCAAGGAGAAATACCGGATCGGCACGGTCAACTCGATCAACTGGGCGCGGGTTGTCGCGCAGGCGGTTTACTATTTTCAGACTTATTTCGCGCTGACTCAAAGCAACGACGAGCAGGTTTCCTTTGCCGTGCCGTCCGGCAATTTCGGCAACGTGTGCGCCGGGCACATCGCACGCCAGATGGGCTTGCCTATCGCGAAGCTGATCGTCGCGACCAACGAGAACGACGTGCTGGACGAGTTTTTCAAGACCGGCGTGTATCGCCCGCGCCCGGAAACGCTGCACACCAGCAGCCCGTCGATGGACATCACCAAGGCCTCCAACTTCGAGCGCTTTGTCTATGACCTGGTCGGGCGCGATGCGAAAGTCCTCAAGGGCTTATGGCAGCAACTGGAAAAAGATGGCTATTTCGATCTCAGCAAAACCCCGTATTTTGCCCGCGTGCAGGAATTCGGCGTGACCTCCGGCACCAGCAGCCACGCCAACCGTATCGCCACGATCCGCCGCGTGCATCAGCAATACGGCGTGGTCATCGACCCGCATACTGCCGACGGCATGAAGGCCGGGCTGGAGCATCGCGAGGCGGGCATCCCGCTGGTGTGCCTGGAAACCGCGCTGCCCGCCAAGTTTGAGGAAACCATCCGCGAGGCGTTGGGGCAAGGCCCGCAACGCCCAGCCGGTTACGAAAATATCGAAAACCTGCCGCAGCGCTTCGACACTTTGCCGCCGGATGTTGAACGGTTGAAAGCCTTTATTGCGGCAAGGGTTCCGGAGTGATTCCTATCTCCGTGCTCGCGCTTTTTCCTGAGCATATCCCATGACCGTTCTGCTATGGATTATCGCGGCCAGTATTGCCGGCGGTGTGCTGAGCGTGCTGTGCGCCGCACTGTTCGCATTGAATGCGCGCATACATTGGATCAATTCGCTGGTCAGTTATGCCATCGGTGCGTTGCTCGGCGCGGTATTTCTCAATATTCTGCCTGAAGCGATGGAGGTGGGAAGCAGTGCGGCTGCGGTGAGCGGCACGGTGCTGGTCGGCATCCTGCTGTTTTTTACGCTGGAAAAATTGTTGCTGTGGCGGCATTGCCACCATGATCACTGCGAGGCGCATGAGCGCGATACGCATGGCCGCAGCGGCACGATGATCATGGTCGGCGATACTTTTCATAATTTTGTGGATGGGGTGATTGTCGCGGCGGCGTTTCTTGTCGATATCAACCTCGGCATTGTCACCGCGCTGGCGATCATCGCGCACGAAATCCCGCAGGAGGTTGGTGATTTCCTGATCCTGCTGCATTCCGGATACAGCAAGGCGCAGGCCTTGCGCGTTAACCTGCTATCCAGTCTGGCGATGCTGGCAGGCGGTGTGTTGTCCTACTTCACCTTGCAGTCTGCGCAGAGCATGGTGCCGACCTTGCTGGCACTGGCTGCATCAAGCATGATCTACGTTGCCGTTGCCGACCTGATTCCCGGGTTGCATAA